>JBGTNZ010000070.1:0-3413 GCA_041742805.1 Aestuariivirga sp. | reverse complement strand
GGCGATTCGATGATCGATGCCGGCATCTTCGATGGCGACACGATCATCATCCGCAAGGGCGACGTTGCGCATAATGGCGAGATCGTCGTTGCCTTGGTGGACGATGACGAGGCGACGCTGAAACGCCTGCGCCGCAAGGGCGATTCGATCGCGCTGGAAGCGGCCAATCCCAATTACGAAACGCGGATCTTCGGGCCAGACCGCATCCGCGTGCAGGGACGGCTGGTGGGGTTGTTGCGGAAGTATTGATATTATGTCGTCTCCCGCTTTGCGGGAGAAGAAAGGGGCCCGTTTCACGACGTGAAATGGGATAGATGAGGGTTCTTGACGTGGGTTCCCCTCACCTCCCCAATCGCGTTGCGATTGGGTCCCTTCCTCTCCCGTTTCACGGGAGAGGACTTGGTTTTCTTTCCGGTGGTGGCTGGGCTAGACTATCAGCCTATTGGCCCATCGGAGCTTCCATGAAAATCTACGGCACGCTGACCTCTCCCTTTGTGCGCACGACATTGGTTACTGCCCATGAACTGGGGCTGATGGGCCGCGTCACCCATGTGAGCGAACAGGTTAGTCCGACCGAAGCCAATCCGAAGCTGACCGCACTTTCGGCCATCGGCAAAGTGCCAGTGCTGGAGACCGACCACGCGCATGCCATTCACGATTCCCGCGTCATCGTCGAATATCTCTGCCATGTGGCAGGCAATTCCGACATCATTCCCGACGATGGCGTAAAGCGCTTCCAGGTGCTGACATTGCAGGCGTTGGGGCAAGGGCTGGGCGAAGCTGCGGTGGGCTTTCGCTATGAATCGGCGACACGGCCCAAGGGGCTGCAATGGGTTGAGTGGATGGAGCGAACGACGCTCCGCATCAATGGCGTGTTCGATGATCTCGAAGCAAACTGGCAGGGCTATCTTGGCAGCATCAATGCCGGATCGATCACTGTGGCGGTCGTCCTCGCCTATATCGATTTCCGGATGCCGGAGTTCGCTTGGCGGAACGGTCGGCCGAAGCTTGCCGCCTTCCACGAGAATTTTTCCAAGCGCGACAGCATGGTGAAAACGGCGCTCGCCTCGTGAACGCGTCTCTTGAAATTATTGTCGCTGGCGGTGGCCCGGCGGGACTTGCCGCCGCCTGCTTTCTCGCCAAGGGCGGACGGCGCGTGGCGCTCATTGGGGGGACTCTGAAACGAGACGATCCGCGTACCGTTGCGCTGATGCAACCAGCAATCATGCTGTTAGCCGATCTCGGCGTTTGGACGGCGGCACTTCAGGAACAAGTTTGCCCCCTTAAGCGATTGCGCATCGTCGACGACACGGGTGCAGCCCTTCGAGCGCCCACCATCACCTTCGATCCTGCAGAAATCGGTGAAGAGGTTTTTGGCTGGAACATCCCGCTAGCCCGGCTCATCCCCGCCCTAGAGGCGCGCGCGAGAGAACTTGGCGTCGAAAGCATCACAGCTCAGGTAACGGCGGCGCGCATTTCGGGCGGTTTCATCGAAGTGACGACGCCGGCCGGAAATTTCGCGGCGCAATTGGCGATTGCCGCCGATGGCCGGAAATCGGTGCTGCGCGATGCGGCGGGCATCCGCTGCAACG
Source organism: Aestuariivirga sp. (assembly GCA_041742805.1). Lineage (GTDB taxonomy): Bacteria > Pseudomonadota > Alphaproteobacteria > Rhizobiales > Aestuariivirgaceae > Aestuariivirga. The sequence goes on along the minus strand of JBGTNZ010000070.1, from coordinate 1,821 downwards.
CCTGGGAGCATGAGCAGACGGCGATTGCCACGAGCTTCGATCACTCGGGCGAGCATGACGGCATGTCGACCGAGTATCACCGGAGCGCTGGCCCCTTCACCACGGTGCCCATGCCAGGCAAGCGTTCAAGTCTCGTGTGGCTGGAGCGCGCCCCACGCGCCGCTGAACTCATGGCATTCGACGACCGGGCGCTGGCGATCGAAATCCAGATTGCCACGCATGGGGACTTCGGCCTCGTGTCAGGCGTTGGCCCCCGCCAGGCTTTTCCCATGCGCGGCCTGACCGCGCTGAGCTTTGCCGCCAGGCGCACGATGCTCGTGGGTGAAGCGGGGCATGTGGCGCCTCCGATCGGAGCGCAGGGGCTTAACATGGCGCTCCGCGATGGCGCGCAAGCGGCGGAGGTGATCGCCAGCGCAGACGATCCGGGTGCTGATGATATTCTGCGCGCGTATGATCTGCTGCGCCGCCGCGATGTGGCGCCGCGACAGCGGATGATCGATCTGATGAACCGTTCGCTGCTGTCGGGTTTCATGCCGCTGGAAATCGCGCGCGCGGTGGGGTTTGAATTGATCGGAGCGATTGGCCCCTTGCGGCGTTATATGATGCGGCAAGGCCTTGGCTTGCCTTCCGCGCCTGTTGTTGGCAATCAGGCGTGATGAACTTGCTTCCCTCGGCAAAGTTTTCGATCGGCCAGCTGGTGAAACACCGGCTGTTTCCGTTTCGCGGGGTGATTTTCGATGTCGATCCCGTGTTCAACAACACGGAAGAATGGTGGCAGTCGATTCCTGCGGAAGTGCGCCCGCGCAAGGATCAGCCCTTCTATCACCTGCTGGCGGAAAACGACGAGACGGAATATGTGGCCTATGTCTCGGAGCAGAACCTGCTGGCCGACGACACGGGCCAGCCGGTGCGCCATCCGCAAGTGCGCGATTATTTCGAAGGCTTCGATGCCGCGAGGAAAACCTATCGCCGGCGCGGGCGGCAAAGCCATTGATGCCCGGAATTTCCGAACCAAATTAATGACGAATCCTGTCACCCTCCTGCCGGTCGTCCTTCTCACGATGCTGGGCTTGAGCTGGGGACTGCGTGTGTCGCTCATCAAGCTGGCGGCCCAGTCGGGCATTCCGCACGCGACAATCGCAATCGTGACGACACTCGGCGTCGCGGCTTGCCTGTCATCCATAATGCGGCTCAGCGGGCGGCGCTTTCCAATCAACCGGCAGCGGCTGCCATATTTCATCGTGTGCGGGTTGTTCGGTTACGCAGTTCCATTTTTTCTGCAGCTTTATGCCGCCGCGCGCGTTCCCGCCGGGACGCTGGCGCTGATTTTCTCCATGCTGCCGATTGCAACGCTCATTCTTGCTCTCCTGTGGAAAACGGATCGCGTGACGGGTATCGGCTATCTGAGCATCGGCATTGGAGTTTTGTCGGTCGCGGTTCTCCTCGGCCCCGAGGTCTATGCTTCCGGTTTCGGCGCGGCCGAGGGATTCCTTGCGGCGCTCTGCGTTCCGGTGACCTATGGTTTCATTTACAATTACATCGCCAAACGATGGCCCAAGGGCCTCGACTCCGTTCAAGTCGCCACGGGTGAAGTGCTGGTCGCCATTTTGCTGATGCTGCCACTCTACCTCTGGTCGGGCGCTACGGTGCCATTCACCGGAACATGGGGAGCGGGCGAGGTGGCGATCCTGGTGATGATTGTCTTCTGGACGCTCGATACGTATCTTTATTTCGAGATCGTGCGATTGGCAGGTCCGGTTTTCACATCCTACGGCAATTACATCATGCTGGTTTCGGGGGTGGTCTGGGGCTCCATCCTGT
>JBGTNZ010000069.1:0-3356 GCA_041742805.1 Aestuariivirga sp. | reverse complement strand
GCTCATAACCTGAAGGTCGTTGGTTCAAATCCAGCTCCCGCAACCAACAAGCCCCTGAAATCATAATACGATTTCAGGGGCGTTGTTATTTCGAGATCATCGGACGATCACTTGGGGCACGGCTGGGGCACAATAGAACGTGAAAATTCGTGCGCTGCCCGGCTATCGATGATTTCGCTGACGGTGTTCGGGCAAATGGCGGTGAACTCACTTCGAGTGCAATAATATGCGCAGCCGTGAGTTCCGAGATTTGGCGGAAACGTCAATCCGCTTCATGATCACAGACTGGGCATTATAATTGCAGGAGGAATCTACGGAGCCATTGCTACACAACCGATTGTTAATCTACTCGCGGGAGTTCTGTCGGTTCTCCAATGATGAGGATCCGCCGATTGAGTTGCGGGCAGGGTCGTACTGGTTTCAACCGGGAATGCCAAGCATGTCACGGCCTGCGTGAGCGAGGCCGAATGCCTGGCCTACGTCACCTTCGATGGACCCTATAATTATGATCCCAAGTAGCCGCCGCCCGCTCCAAAGCCTGAGTCAGCCTCGCATCTTCAGGTCTTTCCATTCCTGGCTTCATAAGAAAGACGGGACCGCTCCACGTCTTCCATGTTCTTCGCAACCCATGTCCAGAAGTCGCAGAGAGCATTCCTGAGACTGTTGCCTAGTCTGGTCAGGTGATAGTCGACACGTGGCGGCACCGTTGCATGGACACGGCGTGACACCAGGCCGTCGCGCTCAAGCTGGCGAAGCGTTTTGGTCAGCATCTTCTGGCTGACGTTGCCAATCTCATCGCGCAGGCGCGAGAAGCGAATATCGTTCTTGCCATGGAGCGCTTCGATCACCACAAGCGTCCATTTGTCGGCGAGACGCTCAAGGATTTGGTGCATCAGTAATTTTTTACGGGTGAGGGACTCCGATTTTTTCATAGGCATAACCCCATGGTTACTCTCCGGTAAGTATAGAACCTTTGGGTGCCTCCTTGCCAAAAGGAAACAAACCGCCAAACTGGTCATACCACGATTTTACTTGAAATGACTTCGTTGCGGCGAGGAGAGGCAAAATGATCTCATTCACACTCAACGGTCAAGAGCGGAAGGTGGACGCCGATCCCGAGACGCCGCTTCTCTGGGTCATTCGCGAGACCTTCAGCCTCACCGGCACAAAATTCGGCTGTGGTGCCGCGCAATGCGGCGCTTGCACGGTCCATGTCAACGGCATGGCGCTGCGGTCCTGCGTCACGCCTATTGAGATGGTGCAGGATGCCGATATCGTAACCATCGAAGGCGTGAGCGGTGAGGAAGCTGCGGCGGTTCGCGAAGCCTGGATTGCCATCGACGTTCCGCAATGCGGTTACTGCCAGTCAGGGCAAATCATGTCGGCGGTCAATTTGTTGCAAATGAATCGGAAGCCAAGCGATGAGGATATCGACGGCGCCATGACCGGCAACATATGCCGGTGTGCTGCCTATCACCGGATCAGGCAAGCGATCCACGACGCCGCCAAAACCCTGGAGGGCTAGCCCCATGAACATGCATGCGATGCTCCCCACGCGGCGCGGCTTCCTCGCCGGAACGGCGGGGTTGATCATAGGCTTCCATCTGGGCCTACGCTCCGAAGCCGCGACGGGCATCAGCATCAACGGCGTGCCCGCCGGCGCGCGAGGCAACCCGTTCGGCTTCGATGCTTTCATTCGCATCGCGCCCGACGACACCGTGACGGTGCTCAGCAAGCACCTCGAAATGGGCCAAGGGCCCTATACGGGCCTCACCACCATCGTGGCGGAAGAGCTCGACGCCGATTGGAGCCAGATGCGCGTTGCGCATTCTCCAGCCGATGACAAGCTTTACGCCAACCTGACCTTCGGCGCCATGGGCACCGGCGGTTCGACCTCGATTGCCAATTCCTATGAGCAGCTGCGGCAGGCCGGTGCCACGGCGCGCGCCATGCTGGTTCAGGCGGCAGCGGAGGACTGGGGCGTGCCCACCTCGAAGATCACCATCGAGAAGGGCCGCATCCGCCATGCCGGTTCAGGCGGGGAGAGCGGCTTCGGCGCACTCGCCGAAAAAGCATCACAGGTGAAGCTCAGCGGCGCTGTTTCGCTAAAAGACCCAAAGAATTTCCGCCTCATTGGCAAAGACAGGCCACGCCTCGACACCTCCGCCAAATCCGATGGCACCGCGATTTATACAATTGACATCCACTATCCCGGCATGGCCACCGCGGTCGTGCTGCATCCCACCCAGTTCGGAGCCAAGCCGGCCACGGTCGATGATGCCGAGACACGCAAGGTCAAAGGGGTCATCGATGTCAAAACCATCCCCCAGGGCGTTGCCGTCTATGGCGAAACAACTTTCGCCGCACTCAAGGGCCGCGACGCTCTCAAGGTCGAATGGGACGCATCATCAGCCGAGAAACGTTCAAGCGCCGATATCATCGCCCAATACCAGAACACGGCGAAGCAACCCGGCGTCGATATCACAAAAACGGGCGACATCGACAAGGCCTTCGCCGGAGAGGGCGTCAAGGTCTTCGAAGCGGACTATGTCTTCCCCTATCTCGCGCACGCGCCCATGGAGCCGCTCGACGCGATATTGATCAAAGCGGAGGACGGGTCGATCGATGCCTATCTTGGCAGCCAGTCGCCAACTGGCGATCAGCGAGCCATAGCCGGCGGCTTGGGGATCGATCCCGCTCAGGTGCGCATCCACACGCAGTTCGCCGGCGGCAGCTTCGGCCGGCGGGCGCAGCAGGATTCAACCTATGCCACCGAGGTTGGCGAAACGTTGAAGGCCTTCGCCCAGGACCGGCCGCTCAAGCACCTGTGGACGCGCGAGGATGATATTCGCGGCGGCTTCTATCGCCCGATTTATGTGCACAAGCTCAAGGGCGCGCTCGCACCGGACGGCACGATCACAGCCTGGGACCAGACCATTGTCGGCCAGTCCATCTTCGCTGGCACCCATCTCGAAGCCTATCTGCAAGGGGGCCCCGATGCGACCTCCCATGAAGGAGCCAGCGATGCGCCCTATGCCATCGCCAACAAGCGCGTCACGCTTCACACCATGAAGACGGGCGTTCCCGTCCTGTGGTGGCGCTCGGTCGGTCACACGCACACGGCGTTCACCACCGAAACCTTCCTCGATGAGCTGCTCATGGCCGCGGGCCTCGATCCGGTGGAGGGTCGGCTCGCCCTGCTCAAGGATCAAGCGCGCCATGCGGCCGTGCTCAAGCACGCGGCGGAAATGGCCGATTGGGGCAAGGCAGCACCCGAAGGACGGGCGCGCGGCGTTGCCGTGCACAAGAGTTTCGGCACTTACGTGGCGGAGGTTGCGGAAGTCTCGGGCGGCCCC
>JBGTNZ010000068.1:0-8504 GCA_041742805.1 Aestuariivirga sp. | reverse complement strand
GCATAGGCGATCATCGTTTCAATCTGCTCGGCATCATAGCCCAGGGTGCGGAGCGCTTCGGGCACCGCCTGATTGATGATCTTGAAATAGCCGCCGCCCGCCAGCTTCTTGAATTTGACAAGAGCGAAGTCGGGCTCGATGCCGGTCGTATCGCAATCCATCACAAGGCCGATTGTGCCGGTTGGGGCAACCACGGTTGCCTGGGCGTTGCGATAGCCATGGGCCTCGCCCAGCGTGACCGCCTTGTCCCACGCCCTGCGGGCATGAGCGAGGAGATCCCTGTCGCGCACTTCGGATTCATCGAGCGCTACGGGTGCTGTGCGCACCGCTTCATAGCCAACCGACGCTCCATAGGCGGCGCGGCGATGATTGCGCATGACGCGCAGCATGTGTTCGCGGTTCTTGGCGAAGCCCGGGAAGGGGCCAAGCTCCCTCGCTATCTCAGCGGAGGTCGCGTAGGAAACACCCGTCATAATGGCCGAGAGTGCCGCGCAAATCGCCCGGCCCTCGTGGCTGTCATAGGGAATGCCCGCCGTCATCAGCAGGCCGCCGATATTGGCGAAGCCTAGGCCCAGGGTGCGGAATTCGTAGGAGAGCTTGGCGATTTCCTTCGACGGAAACTGCGCCATCATCACCGAGATTTCCAGAACCACGGTCCACAGCCTGACCGCATGCTCATAAGATTCGATGTCGAACTTGGCGGTCGCCACGTCGCGGAATTGCAGCAGGTTCAACGACGCAAGATTGCACGCCGTATCGTCGAGAAACATGTATTCCGAGCAGGGGTTCGAGGCGCGGATTTCACCGGAAGCCGGGCAGGTGTGCCAATCATTGATGGTCGTGTGGAACTGAATGCCCGGGTCCGCCGAGGCCCACGCCGCATGGCCGATCTTGTCCCACAGCTCGCGCGCCTTCAGCGTCTTCACCGTCTTGCCGGTGAGGCGCGCCTTCAGCTCCCAGTCGCCATCGGTTTCAACCGCGCGCAGGAACTCGTCTGTCACTCGCACCGAATTGTTGGAGTTCTGGCCCGACACGGTGCGATAGGCTTCCCCGTCCCAGTCGGTGTCGTAGGTATCGAAGGCGATTTCCGTATAGCCCTGCTTGGCGAACTGGATCACGCGCTTGATCAGATTGTCGGGCACCAGGCTTCGGCGCGCATCCTTTACCGCGCGCTTCAGCGCCGGGTTCTTCTCGATCTCATAGCAATCATTGCCGGGGCCTTCGCAGTTCACGCAGGCTTTCATGATGGCGGCGAGACATTTCTTGACGATCTTGGAGCCGGTGACGAGAGCGGCCACCTTCTGCTCCTCGTTCACCTTCCATTCCACATAGTCCTCGACATCGGGGTGATCGACGTCGACGACCACCATTTTCGCTGCGCGCCGCGTCGTGCCGCCCGATTTGATGGCGCCAGCCGCCCGGTCGCCGATCTTGAGGAAGCTCATCAGGCCGGACGACTTGCCGCCGCCCGAAAGTTTTTCGTTCTCGCCGCGCAAATGCGAGAAATTCGAGCCCGTGCCCGAACCATATTTGAAGAGGCGCGCTTCACGTACCCACAAATCCATGATGCCGCCTTCGTTCACCAGATCATCGGCGATTGACTGGATGAAACAGGCATGCGGTTGCGGGTGCTCGTAAGCCGATCTAGACTTGGTGAGCCTGCCCGTCTCGTGATCCATATAATAGTGACCTTGGCCCGGACCATCGATGCCATAGGCCCAATGCAGCCCGGTGTTGAACCACTGCGGGCTATTGGGCGCGCATTTCTGGGTGGCGAGCATGAAGCAAAGTTCGTCGTGGAAGGCGCGGGAATCCTCCTCCGTGCTGAAATAGCGCCCCTTCAAGCCCCAATAGGTCCATGTGCCCGCCAAGCGATTGAACACCTGTTTCGAACTGTTCTCGCCCACGATGCGGGATTTCTCCGGCAACAGAGCCAACGCATCCGTATCGGCAACCGAGCGCCATGCCCAAGAGGGAAGGGTGGTTTCTTCGACGCGCTTCAGAGCCGCTGGAACGCCGGCCTTGCGGAAATATTTCTGCGCCAGAATATCGATCGCGACCTGGCTCCATGACGCCGGCGCCTCGATGTTTTCAAGACGGAACACCACGGATCCATCCGGATTTCTGATCTCGCTCGTGGCGTTGCGGAATTCGATCCCGGCGTAGGCGTCCCGGCCTGCCTTGGTGTAGCGGCGTTCGATCTGCATGGCTGTCCCTCGTCCCACTTTGTTTTGTTGCCGCGTCTAACGACGCAAACTTCCGTCCCGCGAAGCGCCGCCCCCGGTATTCCGCCCTCTGTTTTTGAATTTGGACGAAGCCAATCCGCAGCCTCGTCAACAGCCCTAGACGCTATAACAGAGTATCTGCCACGTCAATACTTAGTGTATTAACCGAAACCTAACACAATATATAGTGTTCCACAGGGGATTGCGCTCTGTGGATAACCGCACTCCATACGATTCTCGATTGAAGCTCAAGTTTTTCGTGGGTTTAGCCTCAGCCTTCGAAAACGGCCTCCGGGCGACTCGGTTGGAGCTTCGCCCAGGTCAAGAGCCAAACGGCCTGAACTTGGAAAATTTATTTGGTTAACAATAGGTTAACGCCGACGTCGAGAGGGCTGCTATTTAGCCGCCATGCGACTGCCCCCGTGCGGTTTGGGCGGCGGCGGGGGCTCGAATCGGCCCCATGACCCACAAAAGGATGAGAGCCAAGGCCGAGGCGGCTGCCAGCATCAGCCATGCCTCGTTGAGGGCCATGGTAAGGCTCGCATCCTGCACCGCATCCATAATCGAAATGAACCCCATGGCATCCTCGGGATCCGGGAGATCCGCAACGGTCAGGCCGAGCAGATTTGCCGCCTCCGCCGGGTTATCGCGCATGAGGTCGGTGAGCATGCCGGCATGGTGCGGCCCCCGCGTGAACATGATGGTGTCGATGAGCGCGATACCGATGGCGCCACCGAGATTGCGGCAGAGATTATAGAGGCCGCTTGCATCGGTCACCCTTTCAAGCGGTATAAAGCCGAGCGCAAAGCGGGTCGGCGGGAGGATGCACAAGGCAACGAAAGCGCCGCGCACCACCTGCGGCCAGAACATTTCATCATAGTCGGTGGCGACCGTTTGATTGGCGCTCATCGCAAGCCCCACGCCAAAGCACGCAAAGCCGATGGCCGAGAGCACGCGCGCGTCGAATCGCCGGTCCAGAAATATGGCAATGGGAGCTGCCACCAACTGGGCGATGCCGGTCACCAGTATAATGACGCCGATATCGATGGGCCCGTGTTTCCGCACGAAGGCGAGAAACACGGGCATCAGATAGACCGAGCCAAAGAGGCTGAGCCCGAGAATAAAACTGATGCCGCAGCCAAAGGCCAGCTTGCGGTCCCGCAGCAAGGCGAAATCGACGGCGGGGCGGGGCCTTCGCACGGCCGCCCATCCGCAGACGGCAACCAGCGCGAAAAGCCCGAGCACGGGACCGGAAGACCAGCCACGGTCGGGAGCATCTTTCAAGCCAATCTCCAGCGCACCTAGCCCCAAGGCTATGAAAAAAAGAGATGCCCAATCGAGGGCTCGCAAGAGACCGAGTTGCCGCTTTTCGCGAGGCAGGCACGCAACGCCCGCTGCAAGAGTGACGATGCCCGGAATGACGTTGATCAGAAATAGCCAATGCCAGGAAAAATTCTCGGTCAACAGGCCGCCGGTAATCGGTCCGAGCGCCGGAGCCAGCACGGCGAGGACGCCGCCCATGGTGGTGGCCACCGTCTGCTGGAAACCGCGCTGAAACAGCAGAAAGATAGCCGAGAAGACGAGCGGAATAAGGATACCGCCGGCCAGTCCCTGGACGACGCGCCAGGCAATCAGCGGTGCGAACCCTGTGCTGAATGCGCAGCCGATCGATGCCAGCGTGAAGGTGGCGATAGCCCCGGCGAACAGCCAGCGCAAAGTGAAAATCCGCGTGAGCAGGCCGGCCAGCGGGATGGCGATGACTTCGGCGATAAGATAGGATGTCTGCACCCAGCTCATGCGATCCGCGCCGATCTTCAGCGCATCCTGGATGACCGGCAGCGATGTGACGACGATTTGAATGTCGAGAATCGCCATGAACATGCCAAGGCACATGGCGCCAAAACCAATCCACAGCATCGCGGGAGCGGAACGACTCATGGCGCAACTATGAACAGGTCAAGAAACAGCGCCAAGCAGCAGTTTCATTCCGTGAATTGACCGGCTATCGTATGCGGATGCAACCCTCATCCGGCCTTCGGCCACCTTCTCCCATTCTTCGAACGGGAGAAGGCGCATCAATGTTGTGCCTTCGCCCGCGCGGAACGCGTGGGAGAAGGTGCCCGACAGGGCGGATGAGGGCCTCTCGACGCCGGTTCACTGCATTTAGAAATCGTTAGCTGATCGAACCGGACTTCTGCCATGGATTACATTCAACCTTACATCGATTATTTCGTTGCCCATCCTCACTGGGCAATTGCGGTCATATTCCTGATCGCCTTCGGTGAAGCTCTGCTGATCATCGGCCTGTTCGTGCCCTCGACCGTCGTCCTGGTGAGCGCCGGCGCTCTCGTAGGCACGGGTCTTCTGCCGTTCTGGCCGGTCTTCCTGGCGACCGCCATCGGAGCGATCGCCGGCGACCAGGTGTCTTACTGGGCGGGCCGCCTCTATGGCGAACGCCTCAAAACCTACTGGCCCCTCAATCGCTACCCGGTTTTGGTAGCGCGGGGCGAGGACTTCGTGCGCCAGCACGGCGGCAAGAGCATCGCTGTCGGGCGCTTTATTCCCGGCGTGAAGGCCGTCGTCCCGGGCATCGTGGGCATGCTGGGAATGGGACAACTCTATTTCGCCGCGATCAATTTCTCCTCCGGCCTGGTGTGGACCGCGGCTCACGTGCTGCCGGGCATCCTGCTCGGGCAAAGCCTTGCTTTCGCCAGCGAACTCAGCGGCCGTTTGGTGGTTATTCTGCTGATGCTTTTGGCGATCCTCGCGGTTGCAGGTTACTTGATTCGCATGATTGCGGGCGGCGTCTCGCCCTACCTGATTCATGTTCTGGACGAAATCGCCGCATGGGCTCGTTCGAAAAAAAACCGCTCCCTGCAACGCTTCGCCCGCGCCGTCGATCCGCAAAACCCGCGCTCGCTGCTTGTCGTGCTGTTCGCGGCGGTGGTGTTCACGGGCGCTCTGGTGCTTGTCAACATGGCGCTCCGTATCGTGTCGAACGATGCGGTTTCCAACATGGACGTGTCAGTGCTCAACCTGCTGAAGGAAATGCGGAACGCTCCCGCCGATGAGATCATGATCATCATCACCATGCTGGGTGACGGCCTCGTGATGACAGCACTCGCCGTCGCGATCGTCATCTGGCTCGTGTGGCACAAAGCTTACCGCGCCGCGCTGGCGGCGATGATCGCTGTGCTGGCCGCCAGAATTCTTGTGGGCTTGCTTAAATACGGTATTGGACGCGCGCGACCTATCGAGTCCTCCTATGGCTCCGAATTGTTCAGCTTCCCGTCGAGCCACGCCACCATCGCAGCACTCACCTTTGGCATCCTCGCCGTGCTGGTCAGTCACTCCATGGGGCGCTGGGCCCGCGCGCTTGTCTATGCCGTGTGTGGGCTCGCCGTGGTGGCGATTGCCTATTCGCGGGTCTATCTCGGCGTCCACTGGTTATCTGATGTACTGGGCGGCCTGCTGTTCGGCAGCGTGATCGCGGCAGCCTTCGGTGTCGCCATCGAGGCCATCCCGCCGCGCCGCATCAAGCCTGTAGGGCTTTTCGGCGCCGCTCTTGTTACGTTCCTCGTGGTGGGAGCATTCAATGTCTCAACCAACTACCAGCGGGCCGAGACCGCCTACGCCGCGCCGCAAATAATGACCGGAACAACTTTGGCCGCTTGGCAACAGGACGGCTGGAAGCACCTGCCCGCGCGCCGCATCGACCTCGCGGGCAAGCCCGAAGAAGTGTTCCTCGCCCAGATTGCCGGAAACCTCGAGACCTTCGACGCCGTCATGGCGGCTGCGGGTTGGAGTGCAACGCCGAAATGGACGTGGCGCGACAGCATTCCCTATCTCAATCCCAATGCCAGCTTGTCCGAGCTGCCGCCCAGGCCCGCCCTCCACGAAGGCTTGAAGGCCAAGCTCACCATGATCCGGCAGGTCACCGGCAATGCCCGCGAACGGCAGGTGCTCCGCGCCTACAAAACCGGTTTGCAGGCAACCGGGGAAGGGGGATCGCAGCCCATTTATCTTCTCAGCCTCAAACGCGAGCATCGCAAAAAGGGCTTCACCCTCTATGCAATGCCAAGCGCGCTTGAACCGACCGATGGCGACAGGACCGCATTGCGAGCAGCTCTCGAATCCGCCTCCAACCTCAAGATCGTTGGCGAAAACCTCATTGGCGGTACAGTGCAAGCGCTTATCCTGGCGCTGCCTTGACGCCTCGTTTCAACAACCGTTAGAAACCGTTCATGAAAAGTTTCGTGGATGCCCCCGATTGGTCAGAAATTCCGGCGCCCGCCGATGATGGTGGCACCCGCCATTTGAAGGGAACTCGAATGCCATCCGTGCCGTTGCGATCAACCGATGGCAGATCGATCGATCTCTCCACGCTCTCCGGCCGCGTTGTCGTCTATGCCTATCCCCGCACGGGAAAACCGGGCGTCGAGAATCCCGACGGCTGGGACATGATACCGGGCGCCCGCGGCTGCACGCCGCAATCCTGTTCCTTCCGCGATCATTTCGCTGAACTGAAGGCCCTCGGCGTCGATCATCTGTTCGGTCTTTCGACACAGGGCCCCGAATATCAGCGAGAAGCGGCCGAACGCATGCATTTGCCGTTTACTCTCCTTTCCGATGAGCATCTGAAGCTGACGCGCGCCATGAACTTGCCAACCTTCGAGACGGCCGGAATGACCCTGTTGAAGCGATTCACCCTGCTGATCGGCGAGGGCAGGGTTGATCATGTTTTCTATCCGGTATTTCCACCGGACCGGAGCGCAGCTGACGTGATTGACTTTCTTTCGGATCGGGCGCGATCCTGAATCATGAAATTTCTCAGGCAGTTTTTCACCTGGTGGAGCGGGCAGAGCCTGAACACGCGGTTTTTCACCTGGCGCAAGGGCGAGTTCGTGGGCAGGGATGAATTGGGCAACACCTACTACCGCGCCCCATCGGCCATCCCCGATTCGATCCCGGAGCGCCGCTGGGTGATCTTCAATGGTTATTCGGAAGCCTCCTCGATTCCTCCCGGCTGGCACGGCTGGATGCATCATCGCGTAGACACGCCCCCTGCGGAGGAAGGTTTCCACGAATGGCAGAGGCCCCATCTGCCGAACCTCACGGGAACGGCGGCGGCCCATCGCCCGCCGGGCAGCATTGTCGGCGCCAACCGCCCGCAGGCAACCCCCCCCGATTACGAAGCCTGGAAGCCGGAATGAGGGGAAGGGCCAACGTCACATTTCAGTGCCGGTCCTGTCCTACACCCCATTCAAGGATGGAGATGATGAATGAAGAACGCGGCGGTTGAAACCCTGATCGGCGCTGCTGTCATTGTGATAGCCGCGGCTTTCTTCCTGTTTGCTTACCAGTCTTCCGGCAAAAGCAGCGCCGCGGGCGGCTACCGCCTGCTCGCCGAGTTCGACAATGCCGAAGGCATCAATGTGGGAACCGACGTGCGCATGGCCGGCGTCAAGGTGGGCACCGTGGTTGGGCAAACGCTCAACCATGAGAACTTCCAGGCGGCGATCACCATGCTGATCGATCCCGCGCTTCAAGTCACCGAGGATGTCACCGCCAAGGTGACAGCCGAAGGCTTGCTCGGCTCCAAGTTCATTTCGCTGGAGCAGGGCGGAGCGGAAACCAAGTTAGCCGACGGCGGCATGATTCAATACACCCAAGGTGCTGTCGATATCTGGTCGCTGATCAGCCAGGCGATGTTCGATAAATCCGGCGCCAAGCCGTCCGAGGGCGCCAGCACGGAAACTTCACCCCAGTGATGCAGGTCGAGGCCAAGACTCAGAAATGGTCGGCTGAGACCTATGACGCTCACGCACGATTCGTGTCCGATCTCGCGGGCGAAGTGCTGGCCTGGCTTGAACCCAAGCCGGGCGAGCGCATTCTCGATTTGGGTTGCGGTGATGGCGTGCTGACGTGGGCACTGGCCTCGCGCGGCGTTGACATGGTTGGCGTTGACACCAGCGACGATCTTCTGAGCGCTGCCAAGGCGCGCGGCCTCGATGCCCGCCACATGGATGGCCAGGCATTGCAGTTCGACTCGGAATTCGACGCGGTGTTTTCCAATGCCGCCCTGCACTGGATGCGGGATGGAGCAGGGGTTGTTAACGGCGTAGCGCGCGCGTTGAAGCCGGGCGGCCGCTTCGTCGCCGAGTTCGGCGGCCACGGCAATGTCGCTGCTATCGTGACCGCCATCCTCGCCGTTGCCAGGGCGCGCGGTGTGAGCGGTGAACTTGCTGCGCCTTGGTTCTATCCGACTCCGGCCGAGTA
>JBGTNZ010000067.1:0-7490 GCA_041742805.1 Aestuariivirga sp. | reverse complement strand
CGGATCGTCCAGCCCATGAGGGCGAGTTCATCCTTGCTCTTGATGCAACGGGCGTGTTCGGTCAGTTCCTGGCCCTCGACGATGGTGACGCCGCGCTCACGCAACGCATCGACGCCCAACGGCTCCATCTTGTCGACAGCGAGGCGCATGTTTTTGCCGCCGCGCTGCTTGAGGACATCCACGATTTCATTGGCCCATTTCGCCACCCGTTCCGCAGTGCGGCCGCCAGAGGCAAAATAAAACCATGAGGTGCCTTTCCGCACCTCGTTAATGGTTTCGATGCCATCGGCCACGTGTTCGGCGCCGCCATATTCGAAATCGATGGCGTGTCCATCGGCGCAGACGATGGCGTAGTGCGAGGCGTTATGGGTCATCCACAGCTGCATGTTGGAGACATCGAGCGCATAGCGGATGTTGACGGGGTCATAGAGCAGGATGGCCGCGCAGTCGTGCTTCTTCAATTGGTCCACCAGCCGCTGCTTGCGATAGGCCCGCGCCGCCTTGAGTGTAGCGAGGGGGAGTGGGCTCCTGAGCGGCTTGTCGGCGCCATCGGCGTTGAGATAGGCCTTCTTGCGCGCGTCCTTGAAGATTTCAGCCATGACGATCCCTGTGTTTGAGTTGTTGGGCACTTTTGGCAATTGCGAACGAGCGGTCAAGCGTTTAATCTAGTTCAACGGCTAAAGTCCTGACAATGGCAAGACGCATACCTCCCTTTGCAGCTTTGCGGGCCTTTGAGGGCGCCGCCCGCCTCGGCAATTTGCGCCTGGCGGGCGAGGAAATCTCGCTGTCGGTTTCCGCCGTGAGCCATCAGATAAAATCGCTGGAGGAATTCATCGGCATCGCTCTCTTCCACCGCGACAAGAACAAGCTCCGGCTCACCGAACCCGGCAAGGACTACCTGCTTGAACTGACACGCGCACTCGATCATATCGCCGCCGCTACCGCGCGGATCGAACAGGAGCGGCATTCTAAAAGCGTTTCCGTCAATCTGTTTCCGTCGCTCGCCGCGTTGTGGCTGCTGCCCCGCCTTGCATCCTTCCGCAAGCTCGAGCCCGATATCGATGTCAGGGTCATAACGACGATCGATCCTATCGACTTCCGGGCGGGATCGCTCGATATGGCGATAAGATATGCAAAACAGCCGCCGGAAGCGGCGAAAGCAACGCTCTTGTTCCAGGAGTTCGCCTTTCCGGTTTGCTCGCCCGCCTACCGCGACGAATTTATCCGCTTTGACCCTCGTGGCGACCTGTCCCGTCAAACGCTGATCACCTGCCAGACGTCGCCGGAGGAGTGGAGCCAATGGTTCCGCTTCGCCAGATTCGCCGGCAAGGCGCCGCAACATAGCATCGATGTTGACAGCCGGGCGCTGGCGCTCGAAGCTGCCATGGTTGGCCTAGGCGTCGCGATGGGGCGCACGCCCTATGCGGATCGGGGCCTCGCGGCGGGCCGGCTCGTGCGGTTCAACAAGCGCATGTTGTCAACGGGCCAATCCTATTACCTCGCCATGACTGAAAGCGCCATGCGCAGCAAGGCCGCGAAAAGTTTCGCGGATTGGGTTATCGCCCAAGCCGGAGACAAAGCACTTTAACTTGAATGAAATTCAAGCTAGGTTGGCCCACTTTCACTTTCCCAGATTGAACGTTGCCGCTAACCCTTTGCTGTCCCTAAAAGGCCGAAGACTTATGAGTTCGCGAAGGTCGGAAGATTCAAAGCTAAAGCGCGAAGCGCGGCGGGCTTCCGCATCGAGCGGGCAGCAATCGGCGTGGCGGAAATTCCGCAACCCCATGCCGCCATTGGCCATTCTCAACGAAGCTGAACTTGCGCTGATCGACGGCACGGCGCTCCGCATCCTCGATGAACTCGGGCTGGAATTCCAGAGCGACGAGGCGCTCGATATTCTCGAGGAAAACGGCGCCCTCGTCGATCGCGAGACTTCAATGGCGCGGATCCCGCCCCGGCTGGTTCGCGAATTGGTGGCGAAGGCGCCCGCGCAATTCGAGCTGCACGCCCGCAATCCCGAGCGCTCCGTGACCATGGGAGGGAACTGGGTGAATTTCGCGCCAGTCGCAGGACCACCCTATGTCAGCGATCTGAACCGGGGACGGAGGCCCGGCACCTTCGAAGATCAATGCAACCTGATCCGGCTGCACCAGAGCCTCAATGTGTTGCATCTCGCTGGCGCCGCGCCGGTTGAAGCACAAGATTTGCCGGCCGAGAGCCGCCATCTCGATTTCTACCATGCCCAGATCACGCTGACGGACCGGGTATGGAATGCGCGCGCCATCGGCCGCGAGCGCATCGAGGATGCGCTGGAAATGATTTGCCTGGCGCGCGGCTGCTCGCGCGACACCTTACGCTCCGAGCCCAGCCTGCTCACCGTTATCAACGTCAATTCTCCACGCCGGGTGGACAAGGAACTGTTGGCGGGCCTTATGGCCATGGCGGAAAACGGCCAAGCCGTCATCATCACGCCTTTCACGCTGGCTGGCGCCATGAGTCCCGTGACCATAGCCGGAGCACTTGCGCAGCAGACCGCCGAGGCGCTTGGCGTCATCGCCTTCACGCAAATGGTGCGGCCGGGGGCACCAGTGGTGTTTGGCGGCTTCACGTCGAATGTGGACATGAAATCTGGAGCGCCCGCCTTCGGCACGCCGGAATATGTGCGCGCCGTCATCATCGGCGGGCAGATTTCGCGGCGCTGGAAACTTCCATACCGGTCCTCCAATGTAACGTCATCGAATTGCGTCGATGTGCAGGCGACGGCGGAATCGATGATGTCGCTGTGGGCTACCATCATGTCTCACACCAATCTCATCTATCATTCGACGGGTTGGCTAGAGGGCGGTCTCACGGCGTCGTTTGAAAAATCCGTGGTCGATGCCGATTTGATCGGTGCGATGCGGGCCTGGCTTGAGCCGTTGGAGATTAGCGAAAGCTCGTTGGCCTTCGATGCCATCGCGGCGACCCAACCTGGCGGGCACTTTTTCGGTTCCGCCCATACGCTGGAACGCTTTGAAACCGCGTTCCACACGCCGATGCTCGCCGACCTTCGGCCCTATCAGACATGGGCGGAGGATGGTGCTAAAACGGCAACGGAACGGGCCAACAGGGTTTGGAAACATTTGCTGGAAACCTATCAACCACCGCCTCTCGATCAAGGTCGGCGCGAAGCGCTGGACGCCTATGTCGCACGCCGCAAGCAAGAAATCGCCCGCACCGGCCTTGCATGATGTCAAAACCTGAACTGTCGCCAATCCTTGGGCGTTTCAAGCCCTCCGCCATCGCGGCCACGATGGCGCTCGCAGCGCGCATGCGCGCCGAGGGCCGCGAACTTTACGATTTCTCGACAGGCGAGCCGGATTTCGAGACGCCGGATTATATCAAGCAGGCTGGGATAGCTGCGATCAACCGTGGCGAGACAAAATATTCTCCGACCGACGGCACGATTGCGATGCGGGAAGCTGTGCAACGCAAGTTCAAGCGCGACAACGACCTGACCTTCACGCTTCCGCAAATCATCGTGGGAAGCGGCGCCAAGCCGCTCCTCGCCGATATCGTTCGCACCCTCGCTTCGGAGGGCGACCAGATCGTACTCGCCGCACCCTGCTGGACCTCGCACGTGGGCATCATCGAACTCGCTGGCGCTAAACCGGTCTGCGTGACGGCCAGTCAGGCACAAGGCTTCAAGATTACTCCAGGTGCGTTGGCAGATGCCTTAACGGTTCGCAGCCGGGCCGTGCTTTTGTGCTCACCGTCTAATCCTACCGGCGCCACTTATTCGGAATCCGAACTTGCGGCGCTTGCCGAGGTGCTCAGGCCCAGACCCGATCTTTGGATCGTCACCGACGATCTCTATGAGCATATCGTGTTCGACGGCAGGCGCTTCTGCACGCTACTCAATGTAGCTCCGGACTTGGCGGATCGCACCGTCGTGGTCAACGGGGTTTCCAAAGCCTACGCCATGACCGGCTGGCGCATCGGCTATGCGGCGGGTCCGCCTAAGCTGATGGACGCCGTCCGCAAGGTGATGTCGCAGGCGGCGGGCTGCCCCAGTTCCGTCGGTCAGGCGGCGGCCATCGCGGCACTTGATGGTCCGTTGGACTGCGTGCATGAATTCGTTGCAGTCTATGAGGCCCGGCGCAATCGCACGGTGCGTTCGCTTAATCAGTTTCCGGGCATCTCCTGCATCTCGCCGGAAGGCGCGTTTTATGTTTATCCTTCATGTGAGGGAGTGATTGGAGCGGTGACGCCAAAGGGTGAGGCAATCGGTTCTTCCAGCGATTTCGCGCGATATTTGCTGGAGGACTGGTCGGTGGCGGTGGTTCCAGGCGCGGCATTTGAACTCGATCCACATTTTCGCATATCCTTCGCTACCGCGGATGCGGCACTCGATGAGGGCGTGGCGCGGATTGGGCGCGCAGTAAGTCAATTGGGAGTTGCTAATGTCTGAAATCACTCAGGCGCGGGTCGTCGTTATCGGGGGCGGCATCGTCGGCTGCGCCATACTCTATCATCTGGCGAAGGCGGGATGGCGCGATGTTGTGTTGCTCGAGCGTAAGGAGCTGACCTCAGGATCGACGTGGCATGCGGCCGGCAGCCTTTACTCGCTCACCAGCCCGTCGAGCACGGTGGTGCTGCAGAAATACACCCGCGATCTCTATCCGGTTATTGAGCGCGAGGCCGATCAGCCAGTGGGGTATCACACCTGCGGCGGCCTTGTGGTGGCGCGCACGCCCGATGAAGTGACGAAGCTCAAAATCCTGCGGAGCCTCTGCCAGCGCAACGGCATTCCCTCCGAATTCATCTCGCCCGAGGAAACCAAACGGCGTGCCCCCGTCGTCAACACAGATGGTTTGCTGGCAATCCTCTATGAGCCCGAGAAAGGTTACGTCGATCCATCGAGCGCCACAAATGCCTTCGCTCGCGCGGCGCGGAATTATGGGGCACGCGTCCTGCGGAACTCGCCGGTCACCGGCACACGCCAGCTTGCTTCGGGCGAATGGGAAGTCGATACGCCGCAAGGCCCCATCCGTTGCGAATATATCGTCAACGCCGCGGGGCTCTGGGCGCGCGAGGTTGCGGCGCAAGCGGGCATCCGCCTGCCGCTCATGCCGGTGGAGCATCATTACCTCGTCACGGAGAACATTCCGGAAATCGAAGCCATGGACGGCGAGCTTCCGACAATTTCGGAGGCTGAGAACAATTGGTATTCGCGGCAGGAAGGCAAGGGCCTGTTGCTCGGGGCCTATGAATCCCGGTGCGTCCATTGGGGTGAAAACGGCACGCCGCTCGATTTCGGCCATGAGCTGCTGCCCGATGATCTGAGCCGGATGGAAGAGAATTTCGCCGCCGCCGCGGAGCGCATGCCCTGCCTCGGCAGAACCGGCGTCAAGCGCGTCATCAACGGCCCGATGATTTTCTCGCCCGATCTCAATCCGCTGCTTGGGCAATGGCCGGGAAAGCGCGGATATTTTTGCGCCGCAGGCGTGATGACCGGCTTCAATCAAGGCGGCGGCATCGGCAAGGTTACAGCTGAATGGATCATCGAAGGTGAACCTTCACTGGATCTGCTTACGTGGGATGTGGCCCGCTTCGGATCCTGGGCCTCGAAACAATATACAAAAGCTAGGTCAGCCTATTTCTATGAACACCGCTCGCACCGCATCTATCCGCACCAGCAATTCGACGCGGGAAGGCCTGTTCGAAAGTTTCCGTCCTATGATCGCCTGAAGGAACACGGGGCGGTGTTCGGCGAAAGTTTCGGTTTGGAATATCCGCTGTGGTTCGCGCGGACCGGCGAAGAGGCGCGCGATCACTATGGTTATAAGCGGCAAACCTGGTTTGAAGCAGTGGGCGAGGAAGCTCGTGCAGTCCGTTGTAATGTCGGGCTTTTCGACACGTCGACTTACTCGAAGTTCTTTGTCACCGGCACCGGCGCTTCAGCTTGGCTTGACGGCATTCTGGCGAACCGCGTGCCGGGCTTGGGCCGCACGGCGCCCTCGCCCATGCTTTCGCCCAAGGGCAAGCTCATCGGTGATTTCACGGTGTCGTGCCTCGGCGAAAACGAGTATCTCGTTTTGGGCTCGGGACCGGTGCAAATGATTCACATGCGCTGGTTCCTGCAAAATCTGCCGGCCGATGGTTCGGTAAATATCGAGAACCGGTCGGCAGACTGGTGCGGTTTGCATCTCGCAGGTCCTCGTTCACGCGAATTGTTGCAGACACTCACCACCGACTCCTGCGGCAGTAATGCCTTTCCATTTTTGTCAGCGCGGAAGATGGAAGTCGCGGGTTGCCCTGAGGCCATTGTGGTCCGCGTCTCCTTCACCGGCGAACTGGGTTACGAAATCTGGATGCCGTCGGCCTACATGGTGCCCATGCTCGACAGAGTACTCGAAGCCGGTGAAGGCTTCGGCCTTAAGCTTGCGGGATCGCGCGCGCTGATGTCGCTCAGGCTGGAGAAAGCCTTTCCAAGCTGGGGCCTCGAACTTGGTTCCGATTACAGCCCATGGTCCACAAGCCTTGCCCGCTTCGTCAAGACGGAGAAGGGAGGCTTCATCGGCCGCGATGCAGCAGTTGAGATGAAGAAAGCTGATGGCAGCGTTAATTCCGCCATGCTGGCTGTCGATGCGCTGGATGCCGACGCCGTGGGTGGCGAAGCGATTTATTGCGACGGGGTCTATGCGGGTTATGCCAGCTCCGGCGGGTATGGCTATGCGGTGGAGAAGAGCCTGGCGCTTGCCTATCTCAAGCCCGGCATGGCGCGGCCCGGAGCCGCTTACGAAATCGAGATCATCGGCGAGCGGCGTCCGGCGCAATTGCTGATGGAGGCGCCTTACGATCCTAGCGGCGGCAGAATGCGCAGCTGAATTACAGCGGCACAATCCACAGAACCAATGCCTGAAACAAGATCGCCACGAGAGATAATTGCGCGAGCGCTCGCCCCATGACGATAAGCGATGAAGCCTTGCCGCGTCCTGCCCAGAGCAGAACGATGATTGTAAGGCCCGCTACAAAGGTCGCGATCCAACAGAACAGACGTACACTCGTTTCGGAAAACCCGAGCGTGCCACCAAATCCCACCGCGCCGTAGATCAGGCTGAAATGGGAAATCCAGATCAACGGGCCGGACAGCATCTGCAAAAAGACGCGCGTCATCCGGCGATCCTTGGAAAGCCGTGAACAATAAGCAGGCTCAGCAGCCCCTGCCCAACGGTGTAATGCCACAACAGCATGGTGTTGTCGTAAGTCGCCCGCCGCACCGGGGTGAGCATGCCGCGGGCGCTCCGTGCGATTGTGTAGAGTCCCATGATGAGCGCGGTTACGACAAGCTGGCCCTCGATGGCCAGTATTGCGTAAACAAGTGCGCCATAACTGTTCGCCGAAGGCCGCAAGCCGCTATCCCACTGCCCCTGGAATTCAAAATACAAAGCCGCCGCTAGGGCGAGGCAGGCGAGTGCAAGGCCCGCACGCATTGACCTGTTTCGCGC
>JBGTNZ010000066.1:0-3904 GCA_041742805.1 Aestuariivirga sp. | reverse complement strand
TGCGGGTTGAGCGGCCGATCGCCCGGCTTCAGATAGTCGTGGCACAGCTTGTAATAGGCGGAATCGGTCGAGACGAGAGACTTCTGAACGCCGTGAGTCTTGCAGCGCTTGAGGTAATAGACGTTGCCCTCTTCGATAATGATCTTGGCGGGAACCAGCGCCAGGCAGGCTTCGCAGAGCGACGTCGTCTGCCCATAGAAAATATATGGCGCAATCTTACGAATCGGCGCGTTCATGCCCCCTCCCCATCATGACGGCAGAGTAAATCACGAGGCCGATACAAATGAAATGAAAGAGATTGAACGGCCCCAGCACCGCGCCGTAGGGTTTGAGAAATTCCCAAAGAAATCGCTGAACGCCATAGAACAGCACCAGAAGGTAGAATCCGTTGGCCATGAACCAGCGATTGCGCGTTCCGATGAGGACGAGCGTTACGCTGAGGAACGCGGCCATGGCAAAGCTCTCATAGAGTTGCACTGGATGGCGCAAAAACCCATCGCCGAAGTCGTGACCCCATGGAAGTGATGTGATCGTGCCATGAGTATGATCTTCGAGTCCTGAGAGGAAGCAGCCCCAGCGGCCTATGGCGACGCTGGTGGCGAATGCCGGAACGAAGATCAGGCCCGTCGAGCCCCGCAATCCCCGCGCGCACTTGAAGAGTTCCACGGCCAAGATAGCGCCGGCCAGCGCCCCAGCGATGCTCCGCCCGATTCCGGGAAGGCCGGTGAGCCATAGATTCAGCGTTCCCGCGCCAAAACCGCCGATGACGGCACCGGCCACAAGGGCAACCGCATAACCCACTCCGGCAGCTTCGATTTTTAGAACTGCTCCACAGAGCCGCCAGCGATAGACGGCGATCGTCACCGCCATCGCCGTCAAGCTGGCGAGAACATCGAAGAGCGAATGAACAATCACGCTTTCGCAGGCCGCTCATACGACAGCAAAGGGTGCGTTCGCCTTCTCAGGCGGCTTTAAAGACCGGTGACGCTTGCTTCCACAGGGCGCCCAACGAAATCCACGCAAACAGAAGCGTGCCCGCGAGATAGCCCATGGAGCCGATGGCGGCTCCCGGCTCCGCGGCTGGATTGCCGGCCTCGCCGCCATACATGATAAAAAGCGAACCAATCATGACGATGCTGCTGGTTATCTGTATCCAGAAATGCACGGTGGCAATTCGCGAGACGTTGATTGCGGGAAAGAGTTGGTAGAAGAAGGCGAAGAGCGCCAAAGAAACCCAGCCGGCGAGCATAATATGGGCGTGGGTGGGCATTTCGAGATGATTGGCCGAAATTCCCATGTACAGGCCCAGGAACATGCCGCAGATGGCATAGATAACGGCGACGGTGAAAAACAGACGAGCTGCGCCCTGCATGGTGGATCCCCCTTTGGCTAGCATAGAAGCCAAGCATAATGGATCGGCAGGGCGATTGCAAAAAGCTAGTCCTGGAATTCCAGCGCGTCCCGGATGATTTTCTGCAGATCCTCGCGGCGATAGGGTTTCATGATGATGAAGCCTTCGCGGAAGCGCGGTTCCTCCTGATGCACCATGGCGCCCTTGGGATAGCCGGAGGTGTGGACGATCTTGAGGTCCGGCCTGATGCCCCGCGCCGCCTGGGCCAGATCGAAGCCGTTAAGGCCGCCGGGCATCACCACGTCGGAGAACATGAGATCGACATCGGGATTTTCCTGGAGGCGGGCTAGTGCTTGCAAGCCATCCTCGGCCTCGACGATGTCGTAGCCGAAATCCTCGAGGAACCCGCAAGCCACGGCGCGCACGGCTTCCTGATCCTCGACAACGAGTATCTTGGGTTTGCGCGGCACGGGCGCGGCTTCGACAACGGCTTCGGCCGGCTGGCCGGCGATCTCCGGCATTGCTTCACCATCGGCGAATTTGCGCGGCAGGTACATCTTGATGGCCGTGCCGTGGCCCACTTCGCTGTAGACGTTGATGTGCCCGCCCGACTGCTTGATGAAGCCATAGACCATTGAGAGGCCAAGGCCCGATCCCTTGCCTTGCGCCTTGGTGGTGAAGAAGGGCTGGAACACTTTTTCCAGAAGCTCCGGGCTCATGCCGGTGCCGGTATCCGAAACCGCCACCATCACATAGTGGCCGGGTGTCACTTCCGGGTATTTCGCGGCATATGTTCTGTCGAGATAGATGGGCTGCGTCTCGATGGTGAGAAGGCCGCCCTTCGGCATGGCGTCGCGGGCATTGATGGCGAGGTTGAGGATCGAGGATTCAAGCTGCGAGGGATCGATGAGGGCCTTGGGCGCGCCCGCCATGGCATCGGCCTTGAGCTGGATATTTTCGCCGATCGAGCGTGACAAAAGTGGCGCGATGCCCTTGACCAGATCATTGATGTTGACTTCGCGGGGCTCCAGCACCTGTTTGCGGGCGAAGGCCAGCATCTGGCGGGTGAGTTCGGAGCCCTTGCGGGCCGCGTCGATCGCTTCGGCAAGACGGCGGGCGCCACGCTCGTCGATGCCAGCTTTGCTTTCCAGCAGTTCGAGATTGCCGATGATCACGGTCAGCAGATTGTTGAAATCATGCGCGAGGCCGCCCGTCAACTGCCCGATGGCTTCCATCTTCTGGGCGTGCTGGAGACGCTGCGCCGCGTGTTTCTTGTCGGTGACATCGACGATCTGCAAGATGATCTGCTCGACCTCGCCCGCATCGTTGCGGACCAGCGCCAGGCTCGTGGCGCCGTGCATGACGCGGGCCTCGCCGGCCATATAGCGCAGTTCCTGTTTGATTGACGGCGCCTGGCCCTTGAGCAACTCGCCGATGCTGGCGAGGAAAGCCGCGACATCGTCCTTGTGCAGAATATCTTCGACGCTTGCTGCGCGCTGCTGCCCGGACCTTTCAAGGAATTCCCAGAAGGCGCCGTTGGCCAGCGTTATTTCACCCAGCGGCGAGACCAGCGCCATGCCGTGGGCTGCGGATTCAAATGCGCCCTTGAAGCGCTGATCCTCGACCACCGTCACCGCTTGCGAAACCGAAAGCGGCTCATCCAGCAGGCACACGGAGCGCTCGATCCGGCCCTTGTCGCCGCGATAGGCGTTCATCGACAGCACGACCTTGACCGTCGAGCCATCCTTGCGGGTGACGGTCAGGATTTCATCGCGGCAAATGCCGCTCTGGAAATAGGCGGGGTAAATCTCCTGCACCAGGCGGGTGCGGGATTCAGCGGAGAGAAATTCGTTGAAAGCCTTGCCCAGCACTTCGCTGCCGGAATAGCCGAGCGATTTGGCCCATTGCTTGTTGACCGAGGTGAGCCTTCCTGCGCCGTCCATGCAATGCAGCATGACGGGAAAATTGGCGAGGAGGAGTTCATAG
The DNA here is from genome assembly GCA_041742805.1 of Aestuariivirga sp. Lineage (GTDB taxonomy): Bacteria > Pseudomonadota > Alphaproteobacteria > Rhizobiales > Aestuariivirgaceae > Aestuariivirga. The sequence continues at coordinate 567 of JBGTNZ010000066.1, read as the reverse complement.
ACCTTGCCGTTCTGGTCGGGGAAAAACGGCACATGACTGTCAACCGTCGCCTGCGGCCGTTCGATTTTCCAGGCGGGCCCGCTGGTGCGAAGCTCATCCCAGCCGGTGAAGGGCTGGTTCAAGCTGGCGGCATTGATCGGAGGGTTCATGGGCGGCATGTCTATTCGCGGAAAACTTATCTCAATGATTATCGGCCCCGCGGTTAATGGAGCCTTTCGCAACTCGGCAAAATTAGAGGATGCAGTACAACTTCCGCTGAACGCTGGGGCTATGCTTAAGCGGGGGTTAATACCTATCCTCTGTCATCCCCAGACCTGTTCCGGGGACCCATGGTAGAGCAACTCCGCCATCTCAGCCTCGGCACGATGGGTCGCCGCAACAAGTGCGGCGATGACAAATTTAGGAAGTTAACCCGGCGTTGAATGCGCATTCGGCCGGCCTATCGCCTCGGCTTTGACCGTTGCACCGAGGAGGCCGTTGTCGTCCACGGCGTCCGGCAGGAGATGCTTTTCGATGGCGATACGGACCTGGGGCGCGTCGGCGCCGAGGCCTTCGACGGCCTGCAGG
>JBGTNZ010000065.1:0-14522 GCA_041742805.1 Aestuariivirga sp. | reverse complement strand
GAAGACCAGCTAGGCCCCTGCGGGGTCAGAAAAAATTAACCATGCCGCCAGCAAGATGCCGGCCCGGTTTGAGGAGAAGAAGTCATGATGTCTCGGATGGCCAGCTACAAGATGGCGGCGCTGTGCTGTTGTTTTCTCGCTTTGGCGGCCTGTTCCAAAAAAAATACGCCGGACCTTGAGGCGGGAACGGGCACCGGCGTGGCCAAGCCCGGTTCGGACCAGGACTTCGCGGTCAATGTTGGGGACCGCATCTATTTCGCGGAAGATCAATCGACACTGGCGCCCGAGGCCCAGGAAACGCTGCGGAAGCAGGCAGCGTGGCTCAGCCAGTATTCGGCGGTGACCACCCAGATCGAAGGCCACGCGGACGAGCGGGGCACGCGGGAATACAATATTTCGCTATCGGCACGGCGCGCTACGGCCACTCGAGAATTTCTCATTGCCCAAGGTATTGACGGCACCCGGATCTCCTCCATTGCCTATGGCAAGGAACGTCCGGTGGCGCAATGCGATGCCGAACAGTGCTGGACCCAGAACCGGCGCGCGGTTACCGTGATTACCGGTGGTGCAAAGTAGCAACAGTTCCCGGCTTTGTCGTTCGGCCACTGGTCCAGCCTCAATTTTACCGCGTTTACGGCCCAGTTCCCGGTCATAAAGGCGGGCGACAGGATCCGCAAGAAATGGTGCCGGCATGTTGAAATATCTGCGATCTTTAGTGGTTTTGGCGATGCTTGGAGGCGGCATGGGCGCTCCGGCGATGGCTCAGTCCGCATCCGAACTGGCGGTGCGCGTATCCCAGATGGAAGAGCAGATGCGCCAACTGGTCGGCCAGGTCGAAGAGCTCACGTTCCAGGTCAAGCAGCTGAAGGGCATGCGCGGCGAAAGCGACACTGGGGCCACCGACAGCATTCCCCAGCAGCCCGCCACTGAGGCGAAGAAACTGGCCGTCCCGAATGCTCCCGCCGATCAAGGCATCGAGCAGATCGAGGATCAGCCGCTGGCCCAGTCGACCGCCGAGCAGACCTACATGAAAACCCTAAACGAGGAAGGCGCAGAAACCGAGGCATTCGCCAGGCAAGCTCCGGGCCCGAAAGTCCTGGGATCGCTATCTTCCTCGGCAAGCGCTTCCGACGACGGCGGCTTTCAGGGACAGGTGTTGGTAGCTCCCGCCCAGCAGGAATCCGGGATTGATGCCAATTTGATGCAGAGCAGCTTGAGCGGCGATAATTCTGACGGCATCGAAACCGTTTCGCTCAGCCCGGATTCGCCAGAGTCGCTTTACGAGCGCTCCAACGAAAGCCTGTTGCGGCGCCAGTTTGGCGAAGCAGAAGCGGGATTCCGCACCTTCATCGAAAAATTTCCCGAACATAGCCTGGCGGGGAGCGCGCAATATTGGCTGGGCGAGACCTATTATGCCCAGAGCGATTTTCGTCAGGCGGCGCAAGCGTTTCTTCAGGGCTACAAACAATATCCCAAGAGCCGCCGGGCTGCGGACAGCTTGTTAAAACTTGGCATTTCACTCAATCGCCTTGGCCAGAAGCAACAGGCCTGCGCGTCCTACGATGCCGTGAGCAGCGAGTATCCGAAGGCGGTCGAAGCCAGGAAGCGGGCTCAGGCTGAAGCCAAACGTGCCGGCTGTTTGGCCTGATCCCAAACGGCTTTTTAAAACGATTGCTTCACGGAGCCACGTCGCCCTCGCCGTTTCCGGGGGGCCGGACTCGATGGCGCTATTACGGCTTGCCGCGCAATGGCAGGGCCACCTACGGCTCACGGTTCTTACGGTTGACCATGGATTGCGAGCTGCGGCGGCGCAGGAGGCACGGCAGGTGGCCGAGTGGTCGGAGCAAGCCGGATTAGCTCACGTTACCCTGCGGTGGATTTCCGAAAAGCCGCAAACCGGCATTCAGGCGAAGGCCCGTAACGCGCGCTACGATCTGATGTCCGGGTGGTGCCGTGATAATGATGTGCCGGTGCTTCTCACCGCCCATACGCTTGACGATCAAGCAGAGACGGTTTTGATGCGGTTGGCCCGGACAACAAGCCTGGACAGTCTTGCGGGCATTCACCGGATCAGCCGCTGGAACGATACGGAGCTGTTTCGTCCCTTACTCGGCGAGAGGAAGCGGGATCTCCAGGACTACCTATCGTCTCTCGGCCAAAACTGGATTGAAGACCCGAGCAATAACGACGAGCATTTTGAGCGAGTGCGCATTCGCAAGGCGATGGCCGGTCTCCGGGATATCGGCATCACGGCCGAAGGCTTGGCGGAATTGGCTGGGCGGGCGAACGAGGCGGCACAAGGGCTTTGGGGCGCCGCGGACGATTGGGTGAAGCTTCAGGTGCAGGAGTTCGAGACCGGCCATTGCGTGGTTCCTCTGGAGGCGTTCGCCCATCAGACCGGAACACTTCAGAGCCGGATTCTAGGAGCGCTGATCCGCCGCTTCGGATCAGGGAAAACGCCGGAGCCCCGGGAGTTGGAGTCGCTTTCGGTCTGGGTTGCCACCAACGGCAGCCGCCGCACGCTCGGAGGTGCGATCATCGCGAGGCTCAAAGATCATCTGCTTATCGGGCGCGAACCGGGCCGGATCGATCAAACTCCGATGGCAATTCCCAAAGCGGGCGTGATGCTTTGGGACGGAAGGTTTGAGGTTCACGCCTCAGCAGGAAGTCATGTCATTCCAGTGCTTTGCGCGGGAATCTTATCACGATGCAAGAAGATTCCCTGGTTCGTAAAATCGAGTCTTCCCGCCGTCGTTCGGGGTTCGGAAACCATTTCTGTACCGCATCTTGGAATGGGCTCGGGGGCTGCGGCCTACTTCCGGCCACGGGAGCGGCGCTAACATCTCGTTTACACTGATGTGGCGCTTGGAAACGTTTAAGGCCCGCCCTATGTTAGATTGCAAGTTTGGGACAATGATGCCGGCCGCTAAACCCGTCTGGCTAGACTTGAGGGACCAGTGAACCAATTCCGCAACTTCGCCGTGTGGATCGTCATCGCTCTCTTGCTGTTCGCGCTCTTCAGCCTTTTCCAGGGGCAGGTTGGCAAAGTGAGTGCCGGGGAAATCAGCTACTCGGATTTCATCGACAAGGCCAATACCGGCTCCATCCAGGCGATCACCATCAGCGGCGAGACGATTACCGGCAAGCTCTCGGACGGTTCGAGCGTGCAGACCACCGGTCCATTGTATCTCTACGAAGATCAAATCAAGGAACTTCGCGGCAAGAATATCGAGATTACCTTCCGCGCTGCCCAAAGCGAATCTTTCCTCTCCAATGCGTTGGTCTATTGGTTGCCGATGGTGCTGCTTGTGGGCGTGTGGATATTCTTCATTCGCCAGATGCAAGCGGGTTCCGGCAAGGCCATGGGGTTCGGCAAATCCAAGGCGAAGCTTCTGACGGAGCGTCATGGCCGCGTGACTTTCGAAGATGTGGCAGGCGTGGACGAAGCCAAGGACGATCTGGTTGAGATTGTCGACTTCCTCAAGGATCCGCACAAGTTCCAGAGACTAGGCGGCAAAATTCCGAAAGGGGCGTTGCTGATTGGCCCGCCTGGTACCGGCAAGACGCTATTGGCACGCGCCATCGCTGGGGAAGCCAATGGTCCGTTCTTCACTATCTCGGGCTCTGACTTCGTTGAGATGTTCGTGGGTGTCGGCGCCTCGCGGGTGCGCGATATGTTCGAGCAAGCCAAGAAGAATGCGCCTTGCATTATCTTCATCGATGAAATCGATGCGGTGGGGCGTCATCGCGGCGCCGGGCTTGGCGGGGGAAATGATGAGCGTGAGCAGACGCTGAACCAGCTCCTTGTGGAGATGGATGGCTTCGAGGCCAACGAAGGTGTGATCCTCATCGCGGCCACCAACCGGCCGGACGTGCTCGATCCAGCGCTGCTTCGCCCGGGCCGTTTCGACCGGCAGATCGTGGTGCCGAACCCGGATGTGGCGGGGCGCGAAAAGATTCTGAAAGTTCACATGCGGAATGTGCCTCTGGCGCCCGGCATCGAAACCAAGGTGATCGCCCGAGGCACTCCCGGCTTCTCCGGTGCCGATCTTGCCAATTTGGTGAACGAAGCCGCATTGCTGGCGGCGCGCCGCAACAAGCGGATGGTCACCCAGTCGGAATTCGAAGAAGCCAAGGATAAGGTGATGATGGGCGCGGAGCGGCGCTCGCTGGTGATGACCGAAGATGAAAAGCGCCTCACCGCCTATCACGAGGCGGGGCACGCGCTGGTGGCCATCAATGTTCCGAAGTCCGATCCCGTGCATAAGGCCACGATCATTCCCAGGGGGCGGGCGCTTGGCATGGTCATGCAGTTGCCCGAGGGAGACAGGCTTTCCATGAGCTTCACGCAGATGACGTCCCGGCTCGCAATCATGATGGGCGGCCGCATCGCCGAAGAAATCACCTTCGGCCGCGATAATGTTACCTCCGGCGCGCAATCGGATATCGAGCAGGCGACGCGGCTGGCCCGCGCCATGGTGACGCGTTGGGGCTATTCGGAAGAGCTTGGCACGGTGTCCTATGGCGAAAACCAGGAAGAAGTCTTCCTTGGCCATTCGGTGTCGCGCACGCATAATGTTTCGGAAGCAACCGCTCAGAAGATCGATGACGAGGTAAAGCGTATTGTCAGCGAAGGGCATGCGCTGGCGCGGAAAATTCTTACCAAGAAGAACAAGGATCTCGAAATCCTGGCCAAGGGGTTGCTTGAATTCGAGACGCTGTCCGGCGATGAGATCAACAATCTGCTCAAGGGCATTGCGCCCAAGCGCGACGATGGTGGCGATAGCGGCAAGCCGGCGAGCAAGCCGCAGTCCTCCGTCCCCAGCACAGGCAGCGCCAAGCGCGGCGGCGCCTCCGACATGGAACCGCAACCGCAAACGTGACCTAAACTCTTCCCTTCCCCCCCTTTGCGGGGGGGTGGATCGCGCCAAAGGCGCGAGCCGGATGAGGGGACTGCTTCAGCGAGTCCAGTTGTCGAATACTTGACTCGCTGAAGCGGCCCCCTCATCCGGCGCTTCGCGCCACCTTCCCCCGCGAGGGGGGAAGGGGATATGTGGACTTCGAGAGAAGTTGGATTAGACGGATGCGCGTGAATTATCTCCGGCCAACCGCTCTTGGTTATGGAGCCGATGCAAGGAAGGCGGTTAGCGAGGGGCGGGCCGGGCGCCTTGGGGGATCGTCCTGGATTTGTTTTCACCAAGCTGAAGTCATCGTGCGCAAGGGGGGCGCGATTTCCCGGCAGTTCGCGGCCTATGGCGATCTGCCGCGCGATGATGGCCTAGCGGCAATCGAAACGCCGCGCGCGCCCATCGGTGCGCTGACGTTCGATCGGCCCCTCATTATGGGCATCGTCAATGTCACGCCAGACAGCTTTTCGGATGGTGGACTTAGTTTTCGCGCGGAAGATGCCATCGCTCATGGCCGCGCGCTTGCCGGGGAAGGGGCGGATATTCTTGACGTGGGCGGGGAGTCGACCCGGCCCGGGTCTGAAGGTGTCGTGCAGGATGAGGAACTTGTCCGTATTCTGCCGGTGATTGAAGGCTTGGCTGGTGCTAACCTTGTAGTGTCCTGCGATACCCGCAAGGCTGGCGTCATGCGCGCGGCGGCCGTAGCGGGGGCTACCATCATTAACGATGTTTCGGCCCTTCAACACGATCCAGAAAGTGCGGCAACCATAGCCGAACTCGGTTGCCCCGTCGTGCTGATGCACGCGCAGGGCGACCCCAAGACTATGCAACTCAGCCCTTCATACGACGACGTTGCATTGGATGTGTTCGATGCGCTTGAAACGCGGATCGCGGAGTGCGTGGCCGCCGGTATTTCCCGCGGCAGAATTATCGTCGATCCGGTGATTGGCTTTGGCAAGACGTTCCGGCACAATCTCGAGGTGCTAAATCAGCTGGCCCTGTTCCACGCTCTTGGCGTGCCCTTGCTTGTTGGCCTGTCGCGAAAGGGATTTGTGGGAGCCCTTACGGGAGAAAAAGTGGCAGGTGAGCGGGTTCACGGCTCGGTTGGCGGGGCTATTCATGCGGCGCTTAACGGAGCGCACATCCTCCGGGTGCATGATGTTAAAGCCACGGTCGCGGCGTTGGCGGTAGCGCTGGCTGCGGCCGATCCCGCATCCAGCGGGCTTTGACGGAAAGGAAACCATGTCGCGCAAATATTTCGGGACCGACGGTGTCAGGGGCACGGCCAATGGCGGCGTGATGACGGCCGACATGGTGCTGAAGATCGGCATGGCTGCGGGCAATCTGTACAAGCGCGGCAACCATCGTCACCGGGTGGTGATCGGCAAGGACACCCGTCTTTCCGGCTATATGATCGAACAGGCGCTGACCGCTGGGTTGCTCGCGGCCGGCATGGATGTGTTCTTGTTTGGGCCGGTTCCGACACCCGCGGTCGCCATGTTGACCCGCTCGATGCGCGCCGATTTGGGGGTGATGATCTCGGCTTCACACAATCCTTTTCAGGATAATGGCATCAAGATTTTCGGGCCGGACGGGTACAAGCTCTCGGACGATCAGGAGCAGCAGATCGAGCGCCAGCTGGATGCGCCCCAGAATATGGAGCTGGCAGCGCCAGCGCAGATCGGGCGCGCCAAACGAATTGAAGATGCCCAGGCCCGCTACATCGAATTCGCCAAGCGCACGTTTCCCAAGGACCTCAATCTCGACGGCTTGCGGGTGGTGATCGATACGGCCCATGGCGCGGCTTATAAGGTCGCGGCCACGGCATTGTGGGAACTTGGCGCGGAAACCATCCAAATCGGCCATGAGCCCAACGGTTTCAACATCAATGAGAAATGCGGATCGACGGCGCCGGAAGCCATGTGCGAAAAGGTTCGCGAGCTTCGCGCCAATATCGGCATCGCGCTCGACGGCGATGCCGACCGGGTGATTATCGCCGATGAACGGGGGCGCGTGATCGATGGCGATCAACTGATGGCGCTGATTGCGTCTTCGTGGAGCAAGCGGGGCGAACTGCGCGGCGGCGGACTCGTTTCCACGGTTATGTCCAATCTAGGACTCGAACGATTCCTCGGCGATCAAAAACTTACACTGGTCCGCACCAAGGTTGGCGACCGTTATGTTGTCGAGCACATGCGGGCCCATGGCTACAACGTCGGCGGCGAGCAATCTGGCCACATCATACTTTCGGATTTTTCGACGACGGGCGATGGCCTGCTCGCCGCGTTCCAGGTGTTGGCGGAGGTGGTGCGCTCCGAAAAGCCAGTGAGCGAGGTATGCAACCTGTTTACGCCGGTGCCGCAGATTCTTAAGAACGTGAAGTTCAAGAGCGGTAAGCCGCTGGAGGACGGCTCTGTGAAATCCGCAGTGGCAGACGCGGAAGCGCAACTTGGAAATTCAGGCCGACTGGTAATCCGGCCGTCGGGAACGGAACCCCTGATCCGCGTCATGGCGGAGGGCGACGATGAGCGCCTGGTTCGACGTATTGTCGAGGAACTCTGCGGTGTTATAGCCAAAGTTGCCGCTTGAGTTGCGATGCGGAATCCGTGGTAAACGCGCCACAGTTCTAAAAATAGCGCCTACTCCCGCGCTTAGGCAACGGTCCAAGGTTGTAATCGAGCGTGGCTAGCGCTAGAAATAACTAACGAAAAGCGTGGCTGGGGCTCGCTTAAAACGAGAAAATTCTAGTTGCAGGAGCCATCATGAAACCCCTTACGAAATTAGTAGTTGCGGCCGCCATGGTGGCCTTTGCCGGAACCGCCCAAGCCACCGATCTTGAGCCCGTGGTTGTTGATGACGATTCGGGATGGTATCTGCGTGCCGATGCGGGATATGGCTTCGGGGACGACGACGGGTTCGTCGCTGGCGCCGGTATCGGTTATGAATGGGATATCTTACGTGCCGACGTCCGGGCCGATTTTAACAGCTTCACCTCTGTTCTTGGAAATGTCTATTTCGATTTCGACATGGACAGCTCTTTCTCGCCCTATATAGGGGCAGGCGCTGGCTATGGCTGGGATTCGGGTGATGACGGCTTTGCTTATGCCTTGATGGCTGGCGTCGGGTTCGATCTCTCCGATCACCTCACGCTGGATATTGGCTACCGCTACCGCGACATGGATTCTGGTCCGGAATCTCACGAGGTTCTGGGTGGGTTGCGCTTCGAATTCTAGAACCCGAAAATCTGGTTTAAAGACGGCGGCCTATTGGCCGCCGTCTTGCTTGTGGAGCATGACTGGACATCGTTAACTGTCCAAAACGATCTCTGCGGCGTCATCGCAAAGGCCGCGGCTTGAGCGATCTTATCCGGCTCACGGTGATGCCGGCAAGAATAAGAAGAAGTGCGGCGAGCACGTTCCAGCTCAGTTGCTCGCCGAGGACGGCCGCGCCCAGCAGGACTGCGTAAACTGGCACCAGGTAATTCTTGGGCCAATCCGCTCCATCAGCCGGTACATCAGCAGGGTTGCGAAGGCAGTGGGCAGAAGACCCAGTCCGATCACCGCCCAGAAAGCAATTTGCGGCTTGCCGAATAATCCATGGGGACTCACAGCCACGGCAGACAGCAATCCCATGACAGCAGCGGCGATGCAGACGCAGGCCGATTGTTTGAGAGGATTGTCGATGCCAAGACGCTTTGCCGTGATACCGTGGATTGCATAACACAGGCCTCCGGCGAGGATGGCGAGTTCTCCCCAGAGGGCGTCTCCCACCACGGAAAGATTGAGCAACTTGCCGGGTCCGATGAGGCCGAGGATGCCGGCAAAGCCCATGAGGAAGCCGATGGTTTTCGGGAGGGTGAGGCGTTCATCGGCGAGGAAGAAGTGAGCGAGCACGACAAGGAATAGCGGGATCGCTCCCATCAGCAGGCCCGATACGCCGGAGCTTACGAAATGCGTTCCCCAGGTGATGAGGAAAAAGGGGGCGGCGTGCCCGATAAATCCGAGCCAAGTGATTTGCTCCAGGCTGCCGGCGCCGCGGTGAGTGTCAAACCCTTGGATATTGCGTAGGGCGCCAGGATGAAAGCGGCAATCGTCAGCCGGAGCGCCATGATCCACCCAGCGTCGTGTCAAGATGGGTGACCGCAATTTTGATCATGGCAAATGACGAACCCCATGCGACCACGAGAGCAGAAAGGAGGAACCAATCCAGGGGATGAGACTTCTGCATTCATCTACCGTCATGGTGGGAAGAGGGTCAACGGCATGTGCCGTATCGAGGCGAAATCATGTGGCAAAAATGCAACAGACATGAACCGTCATGCCTTCGCCGCAATCGCGCCGGGGTTGGGCCACGTCGGGCCTCTAGCTAAATCTTCCTCAGGGATGGTTTTCAGGAGTGAATGATGAAAGCATGTAAGACATCTGTTCTCGCAGCCGCAATGCTGGCGTTGGCGGGAACTGCGGCGCAGGCGGCCGATCCCGAGGTCGTTACCCAAGAGACCTACGAGAACATGGGGCTTTATCTCCGCGCGGATGTGGGCTGGTCATTTCTCGAATGGGCGGGTGGTGACGATGATAGCGCACTCGCCGTGGGCGGCGGCGTTGGTTATCGCTTCAATGACAACATACGCGCCGATGTGCGCTTGGATTACGCCGGCGAATACAAGGTGGCGCCGGGGGCTGACATGAGCGTCAGCACAGTGCTCGGCAACCTTTATTTCGATATTCCAACCGGCACCGCTCTCACGCCTTATGTGGGCGCGGGCGTGGGCTATGGCTGGGCCAATATCGACAACGCCAAGGATGAGGACGGACTTGCCTATGGGCTGATGGCGGGTGTCGGCGTCGACCTTACCGAGAGTGTTACGGTTGATGTCGGCTACCGGTTCCGCGATGTCATGACATCGGGTTCCGATCCCATGGAGCACCAGATACTGACAGGTCTTCGTTTCGAATTCTGAGGCTCGAACGAGAGTCCTCAAAGCTGAAAAGCGCGGCGAAGAGATTCGCCGCTCTTTTCTTTTCTAGGTCATTGATCATCGGCCGAAAATCCGTCATAGCAGCCTCGGGCTAGCCCTCCCCACCGAGGGCCGGGCCATCTGCGAGGATGGAGCACATTGATGATGACGAAACCGGCTGTGCGGCCGGCGACTCCGCACTTTTCTTCCGGCCCCTGCGCGAAGATCCCGGGTTGGTCCTCTAAACTCCTCGAAACAGCTTTTACCGGCCGCTCGCATCGCTCGGCCGAGGGCAAGGCGCGACTCAAGCAGGCGATCATGCTGACGCGCGAGGTGCTTGAGGTTCCTGCCAGCTACAGGATTGGAATTGTTCCCGCTTCCGATACGGGGGCCGTCGAAATGGCGCTGTGGTCGTTGCTGGGAGCGCGCGGTGTCGACCTTCTCGCCTGGGAAAGTTTCGGGGAAGGCTGGGTTGCGGATGTGATGAAGCAGCTCAAATTAAAGGACGCGCGCATTCTCAAGGCGCCCTATGGCGAGCTTCCCGATCTGACCAGTGTCGATTTCAATCGCGATGTGGTGTTTACGTGGAATGGCACGACATCCGGCGTGCGCGTTCCCGATGCCGGCTGGATTCCCTCGAACCGCAAAGGGCTCACAATCTGCGATGCGACGTCGGCTGCCTTTGCGCAGAACCTTGATTTCGCCAAGCTCGATGCCGTAACGTTTTCCTGGCAGAAGGTGCTGGGCGGCGAGGGCGCCCATGGCGTTATTATTCTCAGCCCACGCGCCGTGGAGCGGCTCGAAACCTATGCGCCACCCTGGCCGCTGCCGAAAATCTTCCGCCTCACCTCCGGCGGCAAAATTTCCGAAAAGATTTTCGAGGGTGAGACAATCAATACGCCCTCGATGCTGTGCGTTGAGGACTATCTGGTGGCGTTGCACTGGGCGAGGGGGATTGGCGGGCTCAAATCCCTGAGGGCCCGCGCCGACGCCAATGCCGCGGTGATTGACGACTGGGTGGCCCGAACACCGTGGGTACAGAATCTCTCGAAGCGGCCCGAGACGCAATCGAACACATCGGTGTGCCTGACGCTCAATGCGGACGAGGCGGTGCCGAAAAGAATGGTGAAGCTGCTTGAGGCGGAAGGTGTCGCATACGACATCGGCTCCTATCGCGATGCGCCTCCGGGCCTTCGCATCTGGTGCGGCGCCACCGTTGAAACATCCGATCTCGAAGCGCTGGTGCCCTGGCTGGATTGGGCTTTCGAGCAGGCGAAGGCGATCGCCTTATGATCCCCCGCGTTCTCGTATCCGACAGGCTTTCCGAAACCGCCGTGCAGATTTTTCGCGATCGGGGCATCGATGTCGATTTTCAACCCGATCTCGGCAAGGACAAGACCGCCTTGCTCGCTGCCATTCCAAACTATGATGGGCTTGCCATCCGCTCCGCAACCAAGGTGACGGGGAAGCTCATTGCGGCTGCCACACGGCTGAAAGTGATCGGGCGCGCCGGAATCGGCGTCGACAATGTCGATATTCCGGCGGCTAGCCAGCGCGGCATCGTGGTCATGAACACGCCATTTGGCAACGCCATCACCACGGCGGAACTGGCGATCTCCATGATGATGGCGTTGGCCCGGCAGATTCCGGCGGCCAATGCGTCCACCCATGCCGGGAAGTGGGAGAAGAACCGCTTCATGGGGGTGGAGCTCTTCAACAAGACGCTCGGGGTGATTGGTTGCGGCAATATCGGATCGATCGTTGCTGATCGCGCGCTCGGCCTCAAGATGAAAGTTATCGCTTACGATCCGTTTCTGTCGCCGGAGCGGGCCATCGAGATTGGCGTGGAGAAGGTCGGGCTCGACGAAATCTTCCACCGGTCCGATTTCATTTCTCTCCATACGCCGCTGACCGAGAGGACGCGGAATATCATTGACACCCAGGCCTTGGCGAAATGCCGCAAGGGTGTGAGGATTATCAACTGCGCCAGGGGCGGGTTGGTCGTGGAGGATGCGCTTTACGATGCGCTGGTATCGGGGCATGTGGCCGGTGCGGCGCTTGATGTGTTCGATGTGGAGCCCGCCACCAGCCACAAGCTCTTCCACCTTGAGAATGTGGTGGCCACACCGCATCTGGGCGCTTCAACCGGGGAAGCGCAGGAGAACGTGGCGCTGCAGGTGGCCGAGCAGATGTCCGACTATCTGCTGCACGGTGCGGTTTCCAACGCGCTCAACATGCCGTCGATCTCGGCTGATGAGGCGCCACGCCTCAGGCCATTCATCGCCGTGGCGGAGAAACTTGGATCTTTCGCGGGCCAGCTTACCGATCAACCGGTCACCGGCATCGTCATCGAATATGCTGGTGACGTCGGCGAGATGAACATGCGGGCGCTGACGTCCGCGGCCCTTGCGGGGGTGCTCCAGCCGATGCTTGGCACCGTCAACATGGTTTCCGCGCCGGTGGTGGCGAAGGAACGCGGCATCAAGGTTGACGAGGTGCGCCAAACCCAGCGGGGCGCCTATGAAACCTATATCCGCCTCACGATTAGGACCGAGGGGTTGGAACGCTCGGTTGCCGGCACGGTGTTCTCGGACGGCAAGCCCCGGATCATCCAGATCAAGGGTATCGACCTGGAGGCCGAGTTCGGGCCGCATATGCTCTATGTGACCAATATGGACAAACCGGGCTTCATCGGGGCGCTAGGCACGCTGCTCGGCAATGCCGGGGTCAACATCGCGACTTTTAACTTAGGGCGCATGGCGCGGGGCGAGGATGCGATTTGCCTCGTCCAGATCGACGAGCCCGTTCCGGCTGAGGTTCTGGACGCCGTTCGGGCCCTGCCACATGTGCGGCAGGCAAAACCGCTCGCTTTTTGACCTAAAGCCGCCGTTGTTCCGCCGCAGAGGCAAGAGCTTATTGCAACCGGATTGGGCGGGGGCCAACCGGAGTATTCAGCCATGCGCCTGCGCCTTGCCGTTATTATTCTCGCCAGCACCGCTTTTACACCCGCCTTCGCCGCCAATATTCAGGCCAATTCCCACATCGATGCCGTCACGGTTTTTCCCTCCGGAGCGGAAATCGTGCGGTTGGTCGAAGCCAAGATCGACGCCGGCGAAAATACGCTGATCTTTTCGGATCTGCCGGGAAATCTACAAATGGAGACCATTCGGGTCGAAGGCAGCTCTTCAGGTAAAATCGAAATCGGATCGGTCGACTCCCGTTTGGTTGCGGTACCCTCGGTGGCGCCGGACACGCAGCGCAAGAAAATCGAAAGCGCGATCGAGGCCCTGCAGGATGAACGCGCCGTGCTCGACCAAACGATCAGCGATGCTGAATATCAGAAGTCCTTGATGCAACAATTGGCGACGAACGCGTTTGCGCCGCCGCCAAAAGAAGACGAAGCGAAGAAGTTCAGACCGGAGGATTTGGGCGGCCTTCTCGATCTGGTGGGCGGCAAGTTGCAGACCCTGTCCAAGCTCATCCTTGATTCTCGCGTTCGGCAGCGGGGCATTGACCGGCAGATTGGCGATCTTTCCGCCGAGCTGCAACGCCTTGCTCCACAGGAGGGACAACGCGTGGTCGTGACGGTGCATCTGGCAGCGCCGGTGGCGGCTACTGGAACTTTCAAGCTGAAGTACCGGATCGCAGAGGCGGGGTGGCGGCCTATTTATGACGCACGCCTTGTTTCACCGGAGAAGAATGCCAAGGCAAAAATTGAACTGGTGCGCCGGGCCGATGTCATGCAGTCAACCACAGAGAGCTGGAACAACGTGGCGCTGACGCTTTCCACCGCGCGGCCGCTTGGCGCCACGGCGGCACCGGATATGCACCCACAGCAGATTGCCGCCCATGATGAAGGGAGAATCGGAAACATCATGCAGCGTTCGGCCGATGTCGACGCGGCGAAGCCGGCAACAATGCCCGAGGAATACCTCGGTATGAAATTCAAAGCGGGCGATGGCGTTGCCCAAACGCAAGCCGAAGTCGAGATCGCCGGTTTCCAGGCGCTGTATTCGATCGCGGGGAAGGTGAGCGTCGACAATACCGGGACGGCCAAGAAGGTGCGTATCGATACCAGCGAACTCGAAGCGGAATTGACGGCGCGGGCGGTGCCGAAACTCGATCCCAATGCTTATCTCATGGCGTCATTCACGCTTGATGGCGAGACGCCGCTGCTGCCGGGCGTGGTCATGCTCTACCGCGACGGCGTGTTCATGGGGCAAGGCGGCCTGCCGCTGCTGGCGCCGGGCGAGGACGCCAAGCTTGGTTTTGGCGCTGACGACCTGATCAAGGTGAAGCGGGTGGAAGTCAACCGCATGAGCGGCGAGGAAGGCTTGATCTCAACTTCGAATGTCGAGACGCGGGCTTATGACATCACGGTGAAGAACCTGCATGACTTCGCCGTTCCGGTGACCATCCTCGATCAGGTTCCCTATTCGACCTGGGAGGAGGTTACCGTGGATGCTTTGCCGGGGATGACGGCTCCTACGATTCGCGACTTCGAGAAAAAACGCGGCGTGCTTGCGTGGAACCTCGATATTGAGCCAAAGGCCGAGGAGTTGATCAAGCATGGCTTCAAAGTGAAGTTGCCGAGGGATATGAAGGTGGGCATGAACATCAATTGATCCAGTCGCTTTGTCCCCTTCCCCCCTCGCGGG
>JBGTNZ010000064.1:0-3772 GCA_041742805.1 Aestuariivirga sp. | reverse complement strand
TGCGGGGCGATCTGCGCGTAATAGGTTTCCGCCATGGCGGCGATCTTCTTGGCTTCCATGATGCCGCCAACGCGGCCTAGCGCCATTTGCAGGATCGAGGCGGCGCGGCATTCGAGCACGCGGGCGAATTCGTATTTGGTGGTGAGACGTTCGCCCGTTGCGACAGGGATCGACGTGGCGCGTGCCACCAGCGCCATTTCCTCGGGCTTTTCCGGCGGCACAGGTTCCTCGAACCAGAGTGGGTCGTAAGGCTCAAGATGTTTGGCAAGGCGGATGGCGCCGGAGGTGGTGAACTGGCCGTGGGTGCCGAACAGCAAATCGGCTTTCGTGCCCACGGCTTCGCGCATCAGCTTGCAGAATTTGGCGCAGAGCTCGATCGACTCGAGCGATGGCTGGCGCGGATCGAAGGCGGAGTAGGGAGCGGCGGGATCGAACTTCACCGCGGTGAAACCCTGCGACACATAATGGGCGGCGCGCTCGGCGGAGGCTTCCGCGTTCCAGTAGATCGACTCGTCCTGGCCTTTGGATAAATCCGGGTAGATGTAGGTGTAGGAGCGGAGCTTTTCGTGCACGCGCCCGCCGAGGAGCTCAAAGACGGGCTTCTCTACCGCTTTGCCAATGATATCCCAGAGCGCGATCTCGATGCCGGAGAGGACTCCCATGAGGGAGACATCGGGCCTGAGTGTGTAACCGGAGCCATAGACCTTGCGCCACAGGGCTTCGAGGTGGAACGGGTCCATGCCCTCGACATAGCGGCCGAAGGTATCCTCGATCATCGCCGTCATGGCCTTGGGGCCGAAGGTCGCGCAATAGCATTCGCCGATGCCGATGATGCCGGTGTCGGTGGTGAGTTTGACAAAGGTGAAATACCGCCCGCCCCACCCCGGCGGCGGATTGCCGACGATAAAGACTTTAAGATCGCGAATTTTCATTTAGTGCCCCTCTGCAACCCCACTCTGTCATTGCCGGGCTTGTCCCGGCAACCCATTTCTCCACTCGCGTCGCGCCCCGTCATTCGGCACAATGGGTCGCCGGAATAAATCCGGCGATGACAGATTGGCGCATGGACTTCGACTACATCATTGTGGGGGCGGGATCGGCGGGCTGCATCGTGGCCAACCGGCTGACGGAGTCGGGCAAGCACCGCGTGCTGCTGCTTGAAGCGGGGCCTTCGGACCGGGAATTTTTCATCACCATGCCGATGGGCTACGGCATGCAATACACCAATCCCCGCCTCAACTGGATGTATTGGTCCGAACCCATCCCCGGTTTGGGCGGCAGGCGGACCTATGTGCCGCGCGGCAAGGTATTGGGCGGTTCCGGCTCCATCAACGCCATGGTCTATCTGCGCGGCGCGCCGCAGGATTTTGAGGATTGGGCCAAGGCGGGGAATCCCGGCTGGGGATGGGAGGGCGTGAGGCCCGCCTACGAAGCCATCGAGAGCCATCTCAATATCGGGACGACGGAGAGGGGCGCCCATGCGCTGTGCGAACGCTATTTCGAGGCCTGCCGAAGCCTCAGCCTGCCGGTCAATCACCAACCAAACGGTGAAACGCAATATGGCGCTGGCTATAATCCCGTCACGATCCATCAGGGGCGGCGCACCTCTTCCTCCTCGGCATTCCTGCGCCCGGCACTGAAGCGCGACAATCTGAAGGTAGAGACGGGGGCGCTCGCCACGCGCATTGTGTTCGAAGGGCGGAAAGCAGTGGCTGTTTCATACATGCGTGGCGGTCAAGCGCATGAAGCGCGGGCGGGGCGAGAAATCATCCTTTCGGCGGGGGCCATCAACACGCCGCAGCTTCTGCAACTCTCGGGCGTGGGCCCCGCCAACCTTCTGGCTCGCCATGGCATCAAGGTGGTTGCGGCCAATGGCGCGGTGGGCCGCAAGCTGCAGGACCATGTTTGCTACGACCATTATTATAAAGTCCGCGTGCCGACGATGAACCAGCAGCTTCGCCCGCTGCTCGGCAAGCTCAGGGCGGGCCTCGGCTACATGCTGTTCCGCTCCGGTCCCTTGGCGTGGAGCACGACCCATGCGGGAGGGTTCATTCATTCGCGCCCGGGCCTCAAGCGGCCCAATCTGCAACTTT
Organism: Aestuariivirga sp.; assembly: GCA_041742805.1. Classification (GTDB taxonomy): domain Bacteria; phylum Pseudomonadota; class Alphaproteobacteria; order Rhizobiales; family Aestuariivirgaceae; genus Aestuariivirga. The sequence goes on along the minus strand of JBGTNZ010000064.1, from coordinate 1,679 downwards.
ACTTCGCCCCGCTTACCTACGACCGCTCGCCGCCGGAAACGCGCCGGATGTTGCAGCCCGATCCGTTTCCCGGCGTGTCGCTTAGCGTCTCGTCATGCCAGCCGACAAGTGCCGGCCATGTGGAAATCAAGTCGGCATCGTTTCAGGATGCTCCGGCCATCCAGCTCAACCTGCTGGCCACGGACCATGATGTGAACGAGTTGCTGGAGGGTGCCCGCTTTCTGCGCCAGCTAGCGGCGGCGGCGCCGCTCGCCGAGGTCATGGAGGAGGAGTTCAAGCCGGGAGATACAACGCAATCCGACGCCGATATGATCGCCGACATCAGGGAGCGGAGCTATTCGATTTTCCACCCTTGCGGCACGGTGCGCATGGGAGAGGGCGGGGCCGTCGATGACCAGTTGCGCGTGCGCGGCGTGAGTGGCCTCCGCGTGATCGACGCATCGGTGTTTCCCAATATCACCACTGGCAATATCAATGCGCCTGCGATGATGGTGGGATGGAAGGGTGCGGGGTTGTTGCTGTGAAGGCCCTCATCCGGCCTTCGGCCACCTTCTCCCATGCCTCACGGCACGGGAGAAGGCACAACGCTCAGCGATTATCGCCCTCTCCCGTGCGGTACGCATGGGAGAGGGTGCCCGAAGGGCGGGTGAGGGCCTCTTTGGAACTGCTGTTCAAATCACCTTGCCGGGATTCAGGATGCCCTTTGGATCAAGTGCCCCCTTGATCCTTCGCATTATGGCGAGCTCGTCAACGGAACGGGAGTATCCGAGATACGGGCGCTTCAGCGTGCCGATGCCATGTTCGGCGGACACCGAGCCGTTGAATTTATTGAGAACGCCGGAAAACACAACATACACGCTGTGCATGTCCTCGCCCGGGCCAAATACGGTGGACACGCAGATGTGCAGATTGCTGTCGGCCACATGGCCGAAGAAAGAATGATGCGACTGCGGCCAGCGCTTTTGCAGCGCGGCTTTGCACTCATCGGCGAAGGCGCCGATGGCCGCAATCGGCATGCTGACATCGAAGTTGATCCGGTCCGGAAGTTTCTCAATGTCGAATCCTTCGCGCACCAACCAGAACTGCCGCGACTCCTTTTCCGATTGCGCGGGGAGGGCATCCTTCACCAAACCATCCTCCATGCAGGCCCCGAGGAACGCCTCCAGTGCTTCGCGCCCCTCGGTGGTTTCGAGGATCACCCAGAAGCCGTCATCGCCGCTGAAGAAATTAAAGCCGAGGGCCTTGGCGTTGAAGTCGAAGTAACTGCGCCACATGGCTTCGAACGCCACGATGCCGCCAAGCTCCGCCTGCGCCCGCCTGAGCAATATCACCACATCTTCGTAACTCGATAGAGCGCAAAGTGCTGTGGCGATTTCGCCCGGTCGCGGATGCAGCCTGAGCACGGCGCGGGTGATGATGCCGAGCGTGCCTTCGGAGCCTATGAACAAATGCTTCAAATCATAGCCCGCGTTGTTCTTCAGCATCTTGTTGAGCGAGGACATGACGGTGCCATCGGCCAGCACCGCTTCGACGCCCAACACCTGATCGCGCGCCATGCCGTAGCGGATGACGCGAATGCCGCCCGCATTGGTGGATAAATTGCCGCCGATCTGGCAGGAACCGCGCGCGCCCAGATCGAGCGCCAGAAAAAGTCCGGCGTCCGCGGCCGCCTGTTGCGC
>JBGTNZ010000063.1:0-4532 GCA_041742805.1 Aestuariivirga sp. | reverse complement strand
CGTCTTGTGAGGAAACGTTCCTCAAGCGCTCGATGCAAACCTCAAGCGGGACCGGTTGCACCCAGTGATCGCGATAGCGCCAGATATCCTCGCAGATTCGTTCGGCAACGGTATCGGCCCGACCCCGTTCCACAAGGCGCGTGTCGTAAGTGACGAGAACGCTTGGGCCTGCGGCCCAGACATCCGCATCGGTGAAGCCCGCATTGATGGCCACATTCAGTATACCGCGCACTTGCATCTCCCGCGCGGCGCTTTCGAGCAGGCGGCACATCGGCCCGTTCTCTGTCGTGCGTCCGTCATCGCACCCGACCAGCATGGGTGGTCGTCGAATGGCGAGCCTGGGTGTGATTTCGCCCGCCATGGCGCCATGCAGAATTTCACAAGCTTCGATGCCGGCCTCGCGCATATCCACATGGGGATAGGTGCGGAAGGAAACCGCGGCTTGGGCCAGATCCCCGAGTTCATCGAAGATGTTGGCGTGCAGGTCCAGTGTAATCGCCAGAGGCACCTCGTGACCCACGACGGCGCGTATTTCGCGGAGGAACTGGCAATCACCGTCCTGATCGGTCTCAGTCACCATCGCCCCATGCAGTGCTACAAATATGCCGTCAAACGGCCCACCTTCCTTGAGGCGGCGCGCGCATTCTCCGGTGATTTCGGCGCGCGCTGCTTCAGTGATGAGGCCGTTGGGCTGGGCATGGGCGGCAATGGCATAAACCGGCGTCCAACCCTTCGCCTCCGCCACGTCGATCGCGCCGCCCACTTCAGACCCGGTACTGCGGAAATTCACCGGAATCTCATCTCCCTTGAAATAATGAGAGGCATAGAAATCGCTCATGCCTGTGCGTTTCACCGTGAAAGTGTTGCTCTCGTTGATGAATTCAATGATCGCGACGCGATACATATCAAGCCACCCATGAGAAGCGGGATTCGATCCGGCGCAGCAGCCATTCGATGATCAGAACCAGAACAAGGTAATGCAGCGCGGCCACGTAGTAGGCTTGCAGATCGAAGGTTCTCGAGAAAATAAACCGCGCCTGCCCCACCAGGTCGAAGACAGTGATGATGGCCAGCAGCGATGTCGCCTTGAGGAGCAGGATGAATTCATTGCCCAATGCCGGCAGTGTCCTGGCGAGTGCTATAGGCAGCAGAACCCGGCGAAAGGCCACCCATCGGGAGAGACTGAGCGCGGCGATCGTTTCAAGGATGGCGGTCGTTATTGCATCGAGGCCGCCCCTGATGATCTCGGCCTGATATGCCGATGTGTTCAGCACAAGCGCCAGGAGGCCGCAGTAATAGGCATCGCGAAAGAACCACCACAAGCCCACCGCGCGAAGCTCATGGTTGAACTGTCCCAAGCCGTAATAGACGATGAACAGAAGCACCAATAGCGGGATGCCGCGGAACAAGTTTATATAACCGAGCGCCAGCCACCCAAGGATGCCCTTGGACTTCGACCGCGCGAAGCCAATGGGCAGCGCCAGAAGGAACCCCAGGAAAATTGCCGCGGTAGATAGCGCCGCCGTGGTGATGAGGCCATAGGTCCAGAGGTCGATATAGCCGAGCCAGAGATCAAGCATCTGGACCGTCCATTCGCAGGAAGCCCCTGGAGGCGCGTTTTTCCAACTGCCGTTGGGCGCGCGAAGACAGCATCACCAGTGCCACGTAGATTGTCGCGATCACGAGGTAGAAGAAGAACGGCTTGCGCGTGGTGTTGATGGCCAGGCCAGCCACCGAGGTCAGGTCGCTCAGCGCGATGACCGAGACCAGCGAGGTATCCTTGAGCAGGATGACCCAAAGATTGCCAAAGCCTGGAATGGCATGGCGCCAAAGCTGCGGCAGGATCACCTTGAGAAAAGTCTTGAACCGGGACAGCCCCAGGGACCTCGCGGCCTCGAACTGCCCTTGGCCCACCGCATTCAGCGCCGCGCGGACCACTTCGCTCCCATAGGCGCTGATCACGAAGCTGAGCGCTATCAACCCGGCCAGGAAGGGACTCATCGAGAAGTTACTGGTTACGGAAAACTGCTCGAGTATCCAGGCAACCGCGATTTGGGACTGATAGTAAAGAATGAGCAAGGTTAGTATTTCGGGCAGGCTTTTGAAGACAGTCGTGTAAACGCGCGCCGCCGCGCGAACCGGCGCAGCTGAGGAAATTTTTGCCCAGTGGATCAGGAAAGAGAGGGCAACGGCCACGGGAAAGGTAGCGAAGGAAAGCGCCAGCGTGACGCCAAGCCCCAAGGCAAGCTCATCGCCCCATCCGGAAGCTCCGAAAGAGAGCAGCTTTAGGAATTCCATGAACGTTGGTGTGTTTCTGCTGGTCTGTGGAAAAGGAGCGCGCGGTTTCCGCCAAAGAAACAGCTCGCTCCCTCCCGATTATTTTCCGTAGAGTTCGCTCGCCGTTTTCGGTTTCCCCATGATGTCGAAGCCGAAATACTTGGCGCGGATTTCCGTATACTTGCCATTTTTTGCAATTGCATCCAACGCGGTGTTTACGCGGTCGCGAAGTGCTGCGTCGCCCTTGCGGAATGCCATGCCGGTTCCGATGGTGCCATCCAGCAGAAAGTCCTCGCCCACGAACTCGCAGCAATCGACCCCTTTTGTCATCCAGTCGTTAATTGCAAATTTGGATTCCAGCACGAGGTCCAGCCGGCCATTTTCCATGTCCAGAAAGGCCTCACCCAGTTTTGGATAGAGCTTAATTTGGTTGTCCGGAAAAAATTGCTTCAAGGCTTCCACGGCAACGGAGCCGGATTGCGTGCCGATCACCATTCCCTTTAACGCCTCCGGCGTTGCCTCTTTCAGGCTTAGATCCTTGCGGGCGGCGAAGCGCATGGCATTGAAATAGTAGGGGTTCGAGAAATTGACTTTCTCCATCCTCGGCTTGGTGATCGCCATCGAGGCCACCATGACATCGAACTTGTTCGCGTCCAGTGCTGGAATGATGCCGGTCCACTCATGGGTGCTCCATTCGCACTCGACCTGCATTTCGGCGCAGACTGCGTTGCCAATGTCGACATCGAAGCCTTTGATTTCGCCGTTTTCAGCGACAGAGTTGAACGGCGCATAGGCGCCTTCGGTCCCCATCCGGAGGGTTTCGGCATGGACCGGGGTGGCCTGCAGCATTGCCGCAAATACCGCGATGGCCGTCATTTTTAACAGTGACGTCATAGTTTGCACTCCTGTTTGGCTAATTAGCGCTTCCTCAGTAGGATTAGTTTTTTTGAATTATTTTGACGGCGATTATCGTTGTGCGCCAAGTGCAAACAATGCAAAAGAACTATTCAAGTCATGAATCAAATTAATGATAGACGGGTCATCCGCCGTCACCGAAGACAACTGCCCAGCTTGAAAGCGCTTCGGACTTTCGAGGCGGTTGCGCATCATCAGAGCTTCACCAAGGCGGCCGATGAGCTGGCGGTAAGTCAGGGCGCCGTCAGCCATCAGATCAAATTGTTGGAGAGCGCTCTGGGTTTGCAGTTGCTCATCCGTCACGCCAAAGGGGTATCGGTCACGGTAGAGGGCGCCCGGCTAAAGGAGGTCTGCGGCCATGCGTTCGACGAGATCGGGGATGTCGCTTCGCTTATCCGCAGGGATGTTAAGGCTCAGGTGCTGAAGGTGCGTGCTGGTCCGTTCTTCGCAATGGAGGTGATCGCTCCCAGGGTTGCAAGTTTCTTGAAGCGGAATCCGGGCCTGCAATTGCACCTGAACAACCTTGATGCAGATTCGCAAAGCGTCGAAGATGTGCAAATCAAATATTGTGTGCATCCTCCAGAGGGGACGTATTCTCTCGAAATCTTGAAGGAAAGGCTGGTCCCGATCTGCAGCCCGGCCCTTCTTGAGGGCATTGAAACGCCGGTCGAGATCATCAGGCGCCCTGAAATTGCCCGCCTGCATTATCGTGATCTGGGTGAATGGCAAAGCTGGCTTACCCGCTATGGCTTCGGCAACGGCCGGGCCAATTCAAATTTGTTTTTCGATGATCAGCATACGCTCCTGGCGGCCGTGCGTTCAGGCCAAGGCATTGGATTGGCGGACCGCGCCCTCAGCGAGGAGGATGTAGAGCGGGGCAGGATTTGCGTTGTCTCGGAGGACTTCATTCAGCCGGAAGCTTCGTACAAATTCATCTGCGCCAGGAATCGCTTAACAGCCCACTCCACTTTGGAGGAATTCAGGGACTGGCTGGTCAACGAAATTGCCGAAGTTCAGGAGAAATTAGCCTCACGATGGCGCGAAGGGCCGGGATTTCCAAAACTGGGACAGGCAAAGGGGTTCGACCTCGACCTTGGCAAACATTAGCTCGGCGGAGAAATTGAAAACTCAATCCCAAACAAATCGAAGAATTCATTCGCTTTCACAAGGGACCGTCAGCCTCTCCAAGCTTGCGAGCAGCGGCTGGCGAACCCGATAGCTGATCCCGTTTCTTCTGTGCGAAGGAATGGATGATCCTGTCCGTCAGGATCGCAATGGCGGACATGGACGCGCCCGCGATCATTCCTTTGCCGACGTCGCCTGCCGCCAGGGCGACATAG
>JBGTNZ010000062.1:0-5961 GCA_041742805.1 Aestuariivirga sp. | reverse complement strand
CCAGGAACATCAGCACGAAATTGCGTCCGAAGAACACCACCAGCATGATGACAAAGAAAATGAAGGGCAGCGAATAGAGGATATCCACGATCCGCATCATGATTTCGTCAGCCTTGCCGCCCAGGAAACCCGCCGTCGCGCCATAGAGAACGCCGATGACGACAGCGACGAGCCCCGCAAGCAACCCGATGGCCAGCGACACGCGCCCGGCAATGAGCGTGCGGGTCAGGAGATCGCGGCCGGAATTGTCGGTGCCGAAGAAAAAATATTTCTTCTCGATATCGGCGCTCATGGTGAGTTTCAGGCTGCCGGAGGATTTCCCGGTCACCTGCGCGTTCTCGAATACGCTGGAGCGGTCGATATAGCGGGTCAGGCGGTCGTCGATGGGTTTGGCCGAGGTCACGGTGATGAAGACCTTGCCGTTCCTCTCCTCCCAGCCCGCCAGATCAACGCGGGCGCGGCGCACCGCGTCAACCACGGCAAGATCGAGCATCTCCGGCTTGGGGTATGCCGAAAAGCTCGGCGGCACGCGATTGTAGTCCTGATAGATGGTGGTGAACGCGTGCGGCGTGAACCATGGCCCCGCCACGCACAACACCGTCATGAAGATCAGGTAGACGCCGCTGACCACGGCAGCCTTGTTGCCCTTGAGCCGTTCCCAGGCATCGGCCCAGAGCGAGCGGCTCGCGACAGGCGAGGCTGCAGCGATGTCAGTCATAGCGCACCCGCGGGTCCACGAAGGCATAGAGGATATCGACGATGAGATTGAAGGCGATGGTGAACACCGCGATCACCACCACCGTTCCCATCACCAGCGTGTAGTCGCGGTTCAATGCCGCCTCGACGAAGTATCGGCCAACGCCCGGGATCGCGAAGACCGTTTCGACGATGATTGAACCAGTGAGCAACGCTGCCGCCGCTGGCCCAGCGTAGGAGACGATGGGCAGCAGCGCTCCGCGCAGGGCATGACGAATGATGACGGAGTAATCGGAGAGGCCGAGGGCGCGCGCTGTTCTGATATGGTGAGAGCGCAGCGATTCAATCATCGAGCCGCGCATCAGGCGGGCAACGACCGCGAGCTGCGGCAGCATCAACGTGAGGATCGGCCCAACCTTATTAATGAAAGCACCATCACCCCAGCCGCCTACGGGGAACCAATTGAGCGTGAGGGCAAAGGCAAGTTGGAACAAGGGCGCTATCACGAATGTCGGGATGGTGCTGCCGGCGGTCGCAGTGGCGATGACGGCGTAATCGGCGCTCTCGTTCTGGTAAAGTGCTGCCGTTATGCCGAGGACACCGCCAATCAAGAGGGCGAGGATGAGCGCCGTACCCCCCAACTCCATCGATATGGGAAGGCCCGCCCTGAACAGTTCGGCGACGGTGAAATCCGGCAGATTGTAGCTTGGTCCGAAATCGCCATGCAGAAGATTGTTGAGGTAAAGGAGATATTGTTTCCACAGCGGCTCGTTCAACTGATAGACGCGCTCGAGATTGGCTTTGATGAACGGATTTAGCCCTTTTTCCTGATTGAACGGCCCGCCGGGAGCCACTCGCATCAGAAAAAACGAGAGCGTGACGATCACGAAGAGCGTCGGGATGGCGGTCAGCAATCTCCGGAAAACATAGCGCAGCATGGGCGCCCCCAATCGGGAATGTGCCGCCCCCGCGAAGAACGCGGAGACGGCATCGATCCGTTAAGGACTATTCCTTGCTGATGAAGCGCGTGGGATGACGATCCATCACATTGTCTTCCCAGCCCTTGAGCTTGCTCGAAACCACGGTGTGGTATCCGTAGTAGAGCAAGGGAACGATGCAGAGGTCGCGGGCAACGCCGATGGCCTCGGCCTGTGACAGAAGCTCAATGCGCGGACGGGGATCGGCCGGGTCGCCGGCTGCTGCTGCCTCCGCCAGCTTGTCATCGTATTCCTTGTTGGAATACTGGCCGTAATTGTTGCCCGAACCCGTCTTGCACAGATCGAGGAAGTTCGCGGGATCCTTGTAGTCGGCAATCCAGGCGGCACGGGCGATGTCGTAGTCGCCCTTCTGTTCGAGATGGCCGTAATGGGTCTTGGTATCGGTGTTGAGCAGCGTCACCTCGATGCCAAGGGGCTTCAACTGTTCCTGAATGGCGACTGCGGTGTTCTTATGGTTTTCCGAGGTGTTGAAGCGGATTTCCATTTTTAGCGGCTTGTCGGGGCCATAGCCCAATTCCGTAAGTGCCTTCTTGGCCGCGTCCTCGCGGTCGATCTGCGATGTCTCGCTATAGTCGGTGGGTTTGGTCTCGTAGTTGGGGATGCCCGGCGGCACGAAGGAATAGGCCGGGATCATGGTATTCTGCCAAACCTTTTCGGCCAGATAATCGCGGTCGATTGCCTGCGAAACGGCGTGGCGGAGCTTGACGTTGTCCCAGGGCGCCTTGTCGGTCTTGAAGGCGTAATAATAGGTGCCGAGATAGGGGCCGAGACGGAGCTGATCGCCGAACTTGGCCTTGAGATCGGTAAGCTGCTCGGTTGGGATGTCGTCGTTCGAGTCGAGCTCGCCCGCCTCGATACGCTTCATGGCGGTGGAACGGTCTTCGGTGTTTATGTAGTTGACAACGTCGATCTTGACGTTGGCCGCATCGTAGAACTTCGGGTTCTTCACGATCTTGACGCGATCGTTCGGAATGAACTCGGCGAGCGTGTAAGCGCCGTTCGAAACAAGGTTTCCAGCCTTTATGAAATCCGCGCCCTTGGCCTTCACATTGGCTTCGTTCACGGCATAGGTCGCCTGGTGTGTGAGCATTTCAAGCAAGTAGGGCGTGGCGGCGTTGAGCGTCACTTCGAAAGTCGTGTCATCGAGAGCTTTGACACCGAGTTCCTCAAGCTTCTTCGTGCCTTTGGTAATGTCCTCCGCATTCACGACCGGCGCCAGCATATAGGCGTATTCGGCGGCAGTGGCCGGATCGACCAGGCGGCGCCAGGAGAATACGAAATCATTTGCAGTGACGGGGCTGCCATCCGACCACAGCGCGCCAGCGCGCAGCTTGAAGGTATAAACCTTTCCGTCGTCCGATATCGTCCAGCTCTCGGCGGCGCCCGGGATCACTTCGGACTTGGCGCTTTCGGTGGTCAGACCGAGAAACAGATCGCGCAGGATATTGGCTTCGTAAACAGTCGAGGTCTTGTGCGGATCGAGCGATTCCGGATCGGCCGAATTGCCGCGGTTGAATACGACTTCGGCAAAAGCCCCGGTCGCCGTCATCGCCAGCATCGTCGTGCCGGCAAGCCAAGATTTGAAGGTCATGTTCATGTTTGCTGTCTCCCTTTTTTTGGCGTCCGCCGCCGGGTGGCCCGGTTCGCGGCCTCAGACCGGCGAAGCCTAGCACCATAATCCAGGCTTTGTCCCACTGACCTTTTCAACAGAAGCCTGGTATGCGTGGTTGCCGAGAACATTGCGCTGACTTTCGTAACAAGGGGCGGAGAGGCGCTTTAACGAAACATTCGATGAATTCCTGGGAAGCCAAGGGCGAGCAATTCATCCATAGTTTCGCCCTGCGTGGCGCAGCCGGGAATTGCGGGCACTTCGGTCGAGAACCCGCCTTGCCTCCCTTCGTGGACAATGATTAGGTGTCCCGCAACCTTTCTCAGACGTGCAAGGAAAATGGAGGCAGCAAGGTGCGGCCGATTAGCGGTTCAACGCGCATCGTCGGCATGCTCGCGGATCCTATTTCACATGTCCGCGCCCCTCAGGCTTTAAACCGATTGTTTGCGTCCCAAAGCGTTGATGCCGTGGTGGTCCCCGTACATGTGACGCTCCAGGATTTGCAGAAAGTTGTCGCGGGCCTGCGTCATATTCTGAGTTTGAATGGCTTCATCGTCACAGTGCCCCATAAGCAGGCCATGGCAACTCTGTGCGACAGACTTGGTCCGCAGGCCGCCCTCGCTGGAACAGTAAACGCTGTCAAACGAATGCCTGATGGCAGCCTCTTTGGCGAAACCTTCGATGGCGTCGGTTTTGTGGAGGGGATGCGTGCTGCCGGAATACCTTCCAGCGGACAGGACATACTGATCGTGGGAGCGGGCGGGGCGGCATCGGCGATCGCCTTCGCACTCGCCAGCGCCGGTGCGGCGCGGGTAAGTGTAACCAACAGGGATAAATCAAAGGCAGTTGCACTCGTCCGGCGTCTTCAAGATCACTACCCAAACCTCCAGGCAGATGCCGTTGAAATGAATCCGTCCGGCCGTTCGATCATAATAAACGCGACGTCGCTGGGGTTGAAACCGGATGACCCGCTTCCAATTCCTCCCGAGAAACTGGATGCAGATTCCATTGTGGCGGAAGTGATAATGCAACCAGCCAGAACGAAGCTGCTTGAGGCAGCGGAAGCGCGCGGATGCAAGATCCACGAGGGCCGCCACATGCTTGATGCACAATTATCATTATTGGGCACCTTCTTTACTAGCTAATAGAGCCTAAGCCGTCCTAACCGGCCTGCTCAGGAACGCCGGCATGTTGTCTTTGTGAAAGCTGTGGGAGTCAGGGGCGTCGGGGAGGGAGCGGCTTTGATTGGGGCTGCGGTCCCGTTGCGGGTGAGGTTCGCGGTGCGGGCGGGAAGAGTGTGAACGCTCGGGCTTTGGCTCAGGGCGTGGAGATTCAGCACGGGGTTCTGGTGTTTTGGATTCGATCCGCTGGGGGGCTTTCGCTTCACGCGGCTTGGCGCCGCGTCTTGGGCGTTCGCGCTTTTCGCGGGGGGCTTCGGCGGTGTCAGTAACAACGACGCCGGCATCGAACCACTCGATGTCCATCTTGATCAGGCTTTCGATGGCCTTAATGTGTTTGGCTTCCTCGCGCGTCGCCATGGTGAAGGCGTGGCCTTCGCGGCCGGCGCGGGCCGTGCGGCCGATGCGGTGGACGTAATCCTCCGCGTGAATCGGCACGTCGAAGTTGAAAATATGACTGACGTCGGGAATGTCGAGGCCGCGCGCGGCCACGTCGGAGGCTATCAGATAGGTGATCTCGTTGTTGCGGAAGGCGAGCAGAGTTTTGAGGCGGGCGGACTGGTCCATGTCGCCGTGGAGGGCGCCGGCGTTGAAGCCGTGGCGCTTGAGCGACTTTTCCAGGAGCGCCACCGTGGTCTTGCGGTTGGCGAAGACGATGGCGTTTTTCACGTTGGTCTGTGTGCGGATCAAGGCGCGCAACGCCTCGCGCTTCAGCTTGGGATCGTGCGGCACCTCGACGAAGCGCTGCTCGACGGTTTCAACCGTCGAAGAACGGGTCGAGGCCTCGATCCGTTCCGGGTTGTGAAGGAACTGGCTGGTGAGGCGCTGGATTTCCGCGGGCATGGTGGCGGAGAAGAACAGCGTCTGCCGCGTGAAAGGGAGGAGCTTGCAGATGCGCTCGATATCCGGGATGAAGCCCATGTCGAGCATGCGGTCGGCCTCGTCGATCACTAGCATCTCGATGCCGGTCAAGAGCAGGCGGCCGCGCTCGAAATGATCGAGCAGGCGGCCGGGCGTGGCGATCACCACATCGGCACCCCGGTCGATCTTGAGGGCCTGGGGTTCGAAGGCGACGCCGCCGATCAAGAGCGCCACGGAGAGATTGTGCAGCTTGCCGAGCGTCTCGAAGGCTTCCTGCACTTGGGCTGCGAGTTCGCGCGTGGGCTCCAGAATAAGAGTGCGCGGCATGCGGGCGCGGGCGCGGCCTTTTTCCAGCATGTTCAGCATGGGCAGCACGAAGGCCGCGGTCTTGCCGGAACCCGTCTGGGCGAGGCCCATCACGTCTTTCCGTTGCAGCGCGTGGGGGATGGCCTGGGCCTGGATGGCGGTGGGGGTGGTGTATCCAGCGGCGGTGATCGCCTCGAGGATTTTGGGGCTCAAACCGAGCTCGGAGAAATTCATGTGGGTGTTGATAGACCGTTCTGGCGATTGGGATTTTATGGGGGCGCCCGGGGCATTCTCGCCTGATCCGGGGGCGCCG
>JBGTNZ010000061.1:0-3656 GCA_041742805.1 Aestuariivirga sp. | reverse complement strand
TCATGCGCAATCGGGAGTGATGCATTTGCCGGTGGAGATTTCAACAAGGCTTGCCATTCTATCGGCCGCCATCCTCTTTTTTTCGCCGCAAACGGCGGCGGCCGCGCAAGTCACGTCAAGCATGGGCGTGGGCATAACCATCGAACCTGGTGGTGTTGGCGGCAATGACAAGCGCAATCGCCGGCTGTTCGTCACAGGGGTCGTCACGAAGACCGTCCCGCAGACGTTTTATACGTGGAATGCTGCCACGATCTCGCTCAAGCGGGCGGGTTTCAAATATCCACGGCGCGTGGAAAGATTGTCCTCGCTCTATTGGTTCCTGGCCAAACGGCAGGGCACGAGTTTCCGGGTGGCGGTTTCCATCGCCTCGGGCAGGATCGTAACGGTCGTTCCCGCGTAGATCTCGATTCCGGCCTTTTTGTTGCAACTCCTGAAGCAAAGGTTAATGCTTTGTTTCAGGGAGACACACAATGGCCCGGCTTGCCGCGGTTTCAGCCGTCGTTCTCGGCCTATGGCCACTGGCCGCCCTGGCGGGCCAGACCTCGGCCAGTTTCCAGGTTGGCATTACGATCGGTGGAGGCGGAAGCAGCTCCGCGCGGACAGTTGCTTCCGCCAAGACTTACACCTGGGGCGCTGCCCTGATCTCGGTGAACAGGGCGGGGTTCGACAAGCCCGAGCGACTGGAACGATCGGATACGTTCTATTGGTTCAGGGCGGAACGTAGCGGGGAGCATTTTCGCATCGCGGTCTCGATTGCCTCCGGTAAAGTCGTAAAAGTCCTGCCTGCATAGGATATGCCCCCGGGCTGGTACGCCCTTGCGAAAGCGATTATATCCGGGCTCCCCGCACCTCCTCACGGATGCTCCATGCCCGCGACTTCGCTCGACAGCTTCAAATGCCGCACGACGCTTCAGGTGGGTCCTGAGACTTATTGCTATTACAGCCTCAAAGAGGCTCAAAAAAATGGCCTCAAGGACGTTTCGAAACTTCCCTTTTCGCTGAAAGTCCTCCTCGAAAATCTGCTGCGCCATGAGGATGGGCGTTCAGTTACCAGGGCCGATATTGAAAGTATCGCCAGTTGGCTCGGCAATCGCGGCAAGACCGAAGCTGAAATCGCTTTTCGTCCAGCGCGCGTGCTGATGCAGGATTTCACCGGCGTTCCCGCCGTGGTGGATCTCGCGGCCATGCGCGATGCGATGAAAAAACTCGGGCAGGATCCCCGGAAGATCAATCCGCTGGCGCCCGTCGATCTGGTCATCGATCATTCCGTAATGGTGGATTATTTTGCGACAGCGGGGGCGTTCAAAAAAAACGTCGACCTCGAATATGACCGCAACGGCGAGCGCTATACGTTTCTCAAATGGGGGCAGGGCGCCTTCGATAATTTTCGCGTGGTGCCGCCGGGCACCGGCATTTGCCATCAGGTCAATCTCGAATATCTCGCCAAGACCGTGTGGACCAAGACGGAAGAGCAGGGTGGCAAGACCGTCACCACCGCTTATCCGGACACGCTGGTGGGGACCGACAGCCACACCACCATGGTGAACGGCCTCGCCGTTCTCGGCTGGGGCGTTGGTGGCATCGAGGCGGAGGCGGCGATGCTGGGCCAGCCCATCTCCATGCTGATCCCCGAAGTCGTGGGCTTCGAGATGATCGGCAAGCTTCCCGAGGGCACCACGGCGACCGACCTTGTGCTTACCGTGACACAGATGCTGCGCAAGAAGGGCGTGGTCGGAAAATTCGTGGAGTTTTATGGGCCGGGGCTGGCTACGCTGGCGCTTGAGGACATGGCGACGATCGCCAACATGGCGCCGGAATATGGCGCGACCTGCGGCTTTTTTCCGGTGAATACTGAAACCATCAATTATCTCAAGGGCACGGCGCGCGAGCCCCAGCATGTGGCCCTGGTTGAGGCCTATGCAAAAACCCAAGGCATGTTCTGGACGGATGAAGCGCCCGATCCCGTATTCACCGACACCTTGTGCCTTGACCTCAAGACCGTGGTACCCTCCATGGCCGGTCCCAAGCGCCCTCAGGACCGCGTGGTGCTAACCGAGGCCGCGTCCGGTTTCGCCACGGTGATGGTGGAGGAATTCAAGAAGGCGGAGGCACTTTCAAAACGATTCACGGTCAACAACGCCAACTTCGATCTTGGCCACGGGGACGTGGTGATCGCCGCCATCACCTCATGCACCAACACCTCCAATCCCAGCGTCATGATCGGGGCGGGGCTGCTGGCGCGCAACGCGGTGATGAAGGGCTTGACGTCGAAGCCCTGGGTCAAGACATCGCTGGCGCCGGGAAGCCAGGTGGTGACCGAATATCTCAATTCCTCGGGGCTGCAAACATATCTGGGCAAGCTCGGCTTTGATCTTGTTGGCTATGGCTGCACCACCTGCATCGGGAATTCCGGACCCCTGCCCGAGAATATTTCAGAGACAATCAGGAAAAACGATTTGATCGCGGCCGCGGTGCTCTCAGGGAACCGCAATTTTGAAGGCCGGGTGAACCCGGATGTGCGCGCCAATTATCTGGCCTCGCCGCCGCTCGTCGTTGCCTATGCGCTGGCGGGATCGTTGAATGTGAACATCACCACCGATCCTCTGGGTCAGGATCAACAGGGCAAGCCCGTATTTCTCAAGGACATCTGGCCCACGGTGAAAGATGTGGCGGACTGCGTGCGAGAGAACGTGACCCGCAACGCTTTCGCGACGCGCTATAAGGATGTGTTCAACGGCGATGCGCAGTGGCGCAAGATCAAGGTCACCCAGGGGCTTACCTATGATTGGGACGGGCAGAGCACCTATGTGGCGAATCCCCCCTATTTCGAGGGGCTCACCGTTACGCCCCAGCCGGTGAAAGATGTGGTGAACGCTCGCGTTCTCGGTCTATTTCTCGACTCGATCACTACCGACCACATTTCGCCCGCCGGCGATATCAAGGCGGCCTCGCCCGCGGGCGTCTATCTCAATGCGCGCGGCGTCGCGAGAGTCGATTTCAACTCATACGGAGCGCGGCGGGGCAATCACGAAGTGATGATTCGCGGCACCTTCGCAAATATCCGCATCAAGAACCAGATGGTGCCGGATGTGGAAGGCGGCATAACCCGGCATTATCCGTCAGCGGAACAAATGCCGATCTACGATGCCGCCATGCGCTATCAAGCGGAGGGGGTTCCGCTCGTTATTTTCGCGGGCAAGGAATACGGCACCGGCTCTTCGCGAGACTGGGCCGCGAAGGGCACCAAGCTCCTCGGTGTTCGCGCCGTGATCGCCCAGAGTTTCGAGCGCATCCATCGCTCCAATTTGATCGGCATGGGAGTGATCCCCCTGCAGTTCGCCGAAGGCGAAGGGTGGCAGACGCTAGGTCTCAAGGGCGACGAGATCATCGGCATCAAGGGCCTCTCCGAAGGGCTCATGCCCCGCGCCGCGCTGGTGATCGAGATAACCCGTGGCGGTGGCGGCATCAGCCTGGTGAAGGTGCAATGCCGGATCGATACGCTGGACGAGCTCGATTATTATCGCAATGGCGGCATCATGCCCTATGTGCTGCGCAACCTCGCCAAAGTGGCGTGAATAACGGAGTTAATGTCATGAACTATGTTGATGGATTTGTGCTGGCGGTGCCGAAGAAAAACCTTGCCGCCTACCGGCGGA
>JBGTNZ010000060.1:0-4294 GCA_041742805.1 Aestuariivirga sp. | reverse complement strand
CGCTCTTCCGCATGGCCGACCTCGCGGTGGATGGCGACCTCTTGGCGGCGGCCCGCGACGACGCCAGCCTCATGCTCGCGCGCGATCCCAAGCTTTCGAGCCCCCGCGGCGAAGCGCTGCGAATTTTGCTTTACCTGTTCGAACGCGACGAGGCCGTCAGGCTGATTGGCGCTGGCTAGCTTTGCTCTTGTAGATTTGAGCGATCACGGCTTCCTCGACGGGTTGCAGCGGCCGCTCGGGGAAAACGAGCCCCATGGAGATCACCAGCTTCAGGCCATCTTCGACGGTCATTTCCAGAATTTTGACCTCGGCAACATCGACGAAGAACACATAGCCGGAGGTCGGGTTTGGCGTGGTTGAGACGTAGACCGCATACATGGCGCGCCCTGTTTCCAGACCCACCTGCCCGCCATCGACCTCGCGCGACACGAAGGCCAGCGACCACGCGTCCCGGCGTGGCCACTCGACCAGGCAGACATGGCGGAACGAAGCGCCTTTCTGGGAAAAGATGGTTTCGAAAATCCGCTTCGAGCCCTTGTAGATCGAGCGCACCACGGGGGTGCGGTTAAGGAGTTTGTCCCAGAGGCCGATGAGGGTGCGGCCCACCAAATTCGCCGCCAGCGCGCCGATCAAGGTGATGGCGACCAGCGCGAAAAGGAGGCCGAAGCCCGGCAACTGGAATGGCAGATAGGTGTCGGGGCTATAACCCGCCGGAATGAAGGGTTTGACCCACGCATCGAACAGGGTGACGAACCAGTAGGTGGCCCACACCGTGATGGCGATGGGCGCTGTAATGACCAGACCGGTGAAGAAATACGCCCGGAGTCTGCCCAGGATCGACGGCTGCCCCTTGGTTTCAAGAAGCTGATTGGGTTCGAGTCTTGCCATTGGCGGCAGTTGATCGCATGAACGGGACGCGTTTAGCAAGACTGACAGGTTCATATGGTTTTCAAGGCATTGGACCCCGGCAAGGAGGCACGCCTGCACCATGGCCACCACGGCTTTAGCGCCCCGCAGCCCGATGACGTTCGTTTCCCCCATGCCATGGCGGGCTTCGCTAGGGATTGGCCGGCGAACTTTGAAAACACTCCACATTTTCACCACTGCGGTCAGCTGGTATTTGCCAGCAACGGCATCATGGACGTGGCGACCGAAATCGGCACCTGGGTTGTGCCGCCGCAGCGCGCCGTGTGGATGCCGTCGGGACGGGCTCACGTCATAAAGGCAAACACCTCCCTGGCCTTTCGCACGGTGTATGTGGAGCCGGTGCTGGCGGGCGCCATTTCGCAGGACTGTTTCGTGTTGCATGTGACGCCTCTATTGCGTGAGCTGGTGCTGGACATCGTCCGCCTTTCGGCAAGCAACAGCTGGGGAAAGCGCGGCGAGTGGGTGGCAAGTCTTATCGGGGAGGAAGTTGTTCAGGCATCGAAGAGCCCTAACGCTGTGCACTTGCCCACGCCGCAAGATCCTCGCGTTCAGCCGATTGTGCGGGCGCTGCTGGCCAATCCCTCGGACCCGCGCAGCCGGGAGGATTGGGCAGCGTTAGTCGGCGCGAGCGGGCGCACAATCGACCGGATCTTTGCCGCCCAATGCGGCATGAGTTTTGGCTCCTGGCGGCGACAGGCCATTTTGCTGGACGCCCTGCGCCGCCTGGCCGACGGCCAATTCGTAAGCAACGTGGCATTCGATCTGGGTTACCAGAGCGTCAGCTCGTTCATCGCCATGTTTAAGAAGTCACTTGGCACTACTCCCGCGCGGATGTTCGATTGAGACTGTCCAAATCGGATTATAGTTCGGCCAGCCGCCATTAACCGGCGAGGCCCCGCGTCCTCTACAGTTCTTCTATCGTAGAGGAGATACACCATGGATGTCAGACATCAGGGAAACCGCCTTCATCTGAGAGACACAGACGGATTCGCCCACACCTACAGCGCGATCTGGTTGCGCGAGGCCACCAACGATCCAGCGTTTCGCGATCCAAAAACCGGGCATAAAATCGCCGATGGCGACCGTATCCCCCTGGATATCCGCATCACTTCCGCCAGCCTTAACAACGGCAGCCTGGACGTGGCCTTCGACGACGGTCACGCAACCGCTTATGCGCTCGCCGATTTGCGCCTGGCCGGCGAACAACCGCTGACTCACGAACTTGATGGAGATAAGCAACTTTGGGACGCTTCGCTCGCTCCGCTGCCGTGGCACGGGCTGGCCGATCTCAAATCAAAGCCGGCAGCCCTCCTGTCGGCGCTCAACGATGTCGCGCGGCTGGGCTTCGCGCTGGTGCGCGGCGTGCCGCTGGAACTCAACGGCATGCAGCAGTTTCTTGACCTGATCGGCATGATGCGGGTGACCAACAACGGCGCCATTCAGGATATCAAGGCGGTGCCGCCGGAGCGCGCCTACGATCTCAGCATGACGCCCCGCGCGCTTGAGCCGCACACGGATAATCCCTATCGCATTCCCCAGCCGGGATATGTTCTGTTGCACTGCCTTGCCAATGACGCCGAGGGCGGCGAAAGCGGCCTTACCGATGGCTTCTATGTAGCCGAGCGGATGCGGCGCGAGCATCCCCGATTGTTTGAGACATTGTGCACTGTGCCAATCGTTTGGCGCTATGCCGACGAGCAAGCCATTCTAGAAGATACGTCTCCCTTCATCGATCTCGCACTCGATGGCTCAATCAAGCACGTGCGCTACCACGGCCGCAGCGACAGGGTTTCAGCGGTGGATGCCGATACGCTGGACACATTTTACGAAGCGCGGAGAATCTTTGCCGGCTTGATCAATGCGGATGACGTTCAAATCCGCTTCAAGCTAAATCCCGGCGAGATGTATATGGTGGATAACTACCGGATGATCCACAGCCGCAAGGCCTTCAAACTCACCACCGGATCCCGTCACATGCGGCAAGCCTATTTCGACCGGGATGTCGTGCAAAGCCGCCAGAAAACGCTCCGGCGCGACATCAACGCCAAGCCCTGGAAACATCGGGAGTAAACTCCCCATCCGGGAGATGGCGATAAGTCTATTGCTCCGCCGCGACGTTCACGCGGCGGTCCTTGGGATATTTATCGTTCCAGACACGGGCGCGGGCTTCGGCTTCCAGGCGCTCATCGTCGGATATCTTGCCTTCAAGCTGTGCTGCGCGATCGAATATTTCGGGGTTTTCCTCAGGGCGCGCCGATTGCCGGGCCAGAATGTACCACATCACCGCCCGCGTGCGGTCCGGGCGCACCAGCTTTCCTTCCAGATAGAGTTCGCCCAGATAGGCCTCCGAGGTTGCATGGCGCTTGCGGGCCGCGGCGATGAGCCACTTGAGGCCCTGCTGGGGATTGCGCTTCATCCCCTGCCCCTTGATGCTCATGACACCCAGCGCGTATTGCGCGGCCGGGTGGCCATAGGTCGTGGCGATCTTCAAATAGATCCGCGCGGCCGCAACTGGATTTTGCGCAATGCCTGCGGAGGCAACCCCGGTGCGCTGATAATCGGCAAGGCGCACCATGGCGTCCACCGTGATCCGGAGCCGGTTTTGGTCGGACTCGTCGGCGTCGTAAAGCTCGGCTACACGTGAGTAGTAGGAATACGCAGTTGCATCGTCCTGCGGCACGCCCCGGCCAGTGCGATACATGTGGCCGAGATACCAATCGGCGACGATGTTGCCGTCCTCGGAGGCGCGCCGGAAGTATTTCATGGCGCGGTTGTAATTGCCCTTGTTATAGGCCTTCTTCGCCTTCTTAAGATCGTCGGTCCAGAACGGGATGTTGATTTCGGGGAGCTTGATATCGGGGACGGCGGGAAGATAGGAGTAGAAGTCCGCCATCACTCCGGGCTCATCAGCGCGCGCGACGGACAGGTGTTGCCCCGCCAAAAGCAGAGCGAGTACGGCCAAGACGGCGCACCGCGTCACCACGCCCTTCAAATTGGCCCCGGAAAACAGTTTGGTAAACACCTGCTAACGATCCTTGAGACGCGCTACCCGCGTCAAAAACAGCAATTTGGCTGCCGCGGAGTTCACGAGCACTCCGTCAAGTCCACACGCTATGGACCAATTTAGGCGGATGAAAGGTTCAAAGCAGGAGCGATTTGGGCGAAACGCAAAATCGTCCCGATGTTGCAGGAAAGCAACATTGTTGCTTAACCGCTGCTGCGGGGGCTCATTTGAGATTTGGCAAATCCCTTCTAGGATCGCGGGCATGAATGAAATGGCCGTATCGCCGCCGCAATCCGCCGGCGAACCAATCCGTCTTGAATATGTGCCCCGGCAGGGCCTGTTTGCCCTGTCGCTCATCAATTT
>JBGTNZ010000059.1:0-8136 GCA_041742805.1 Aestuariivirga sp. | reverse complement strand
GCCCTTGCGGAAGATGCAGCGCGGCCTCACCGCCATTCGCGAAGGCAATGCCGAACGCCTCGATGGCCGGTTCCCCTCCGAAATCCAGCCGGTGGCGGAAGAACTCAATCTCCTCATTCAGTCGAATTCCGAAATCATCGAGCGCGCCCGCACGCAAGTGGGCAACCTCGCCCATGCGCTGAAGACACCGCTCAGTGTACTGACCAATGAGGCGGGTGCTCGCAAGGATGCGCTATCGCTGAAAGTAATAGGTCAAGTCGAGGTGATGCGCGACCAGGTGAGCCTCTATCTCGACCGGGCGAGGCGTGCGGCTCGCGCGCAAGGGTTGGGCGCGGTGACGCCGGTCAAGCCAGTGCTGGAGGGGTTGGCGCGCACGCTGCAACGTATCTATCAGGATAAGGAAATCGAGATCGCGGTCGAATGCGAACCCGGCCTCAAGTTCCGCGGCGAGAAGCAGGATTTCGAGGAGATGGCCGGAAACCTCTGCGACAATGCCTGCATCTGGGCGAAAGCCCGCGTCAAAGTCAGCGCCGGGCACCTCGACAAAACCTCACGTGACGGCCGCAGCTGGCTGGTGCTGTGCGTCGATGACGACGGTCCGGGCGTTCCCGCCGAAAAACGCGCCGAAGTCTTGAAGCGCGGGCGGCGGCTTGATGAAACCAAGCCGGGCTCGGGCCTTGGCCTTTCGATCGTCACCGAAACCGCGGTCATGTATAACGGCGGCGTCACCCTCGGCCACGCCCCGCTCGGCGGCTTTCGCATCCAGCTCAAATTGCCGGCGGCGACCTAGCGCACCCGCAGCAGGCACTCCGGTCCCACTTCGCTCAGGCGCGTGACGCCGAGCAGCGCCATGTTGCGATGGATTTCGTCTTTGAGAAGTTTGATGCCGTGCAGCACGCCTGTTTCTCCGGCAATCGCCGCGGCGTAGTTGAAGGGGCGGCCGAGAAAGACGAACCTGGCGCCCAGCGCCAGCGCCTTTAGCACGTCCGCGCCGCGGCGGACGCCGCTGTCCAGCATCACCGTCATGCCGCCGGCCATCGGCACGGCCTTTTCAAGCGCCCGCAGCGGCGCTATCGCGCCATCCAATTGCCGGCCGCCGTGATTGGAGAGGATGATGCCATCAACACCGCTCTCGCGGGCCAGGCGGGTATCTTCGCTATGCAGGATGCCCTTGATCACGAACGGGCCTTTCCACAGCTTGCGGATTATTTCCACATGTTCCCAATTCATGTTCTCCCGGCTGGAGAACTCGGCATTGATGTTGCGGGCCAGCACTGAGGGCCCGCGCGTCGCGTTCGAATTCTCGAAATGCGGCACGCCGTGCCGGAGCAATGTTGGCGCGAACAGGTTGAACAGCCAGGGCGGCCGCAGCAAGCCATCACAGAAGAGCCGGGGCGTGAAGCGAAGCGGGCTGAAGAAGCCGGAGCGGATGAAATTCTCCTGGTTTGCGGCCGCGGCTGTGTCCACCGTGAGGACGAGAACCTTGAAACCTGACCGCTCTGCACGCTCAAGCACCGCGGCAATTCGTTCCGGATGACCCGGGAGATAGGCCTGGAACCATGCGGCGGGATTTTCCCTGGCGACGTCTTCCATTCTGATCAGCGAAGAACCGCTGACGATCATGGGGATGTTCGCCTTGCCAGCGGCGCGGGCGAGGACGATGTCGGAGCGATAGGCGGCAAGCGAGCCCAGGCCCATGGGAGCGATGCCGAATGGGGCGTCGAAGCTTTCGCCGAACAGGGTGGTTTCTTGCGAGCGTTCGGAAACATCCTTCAAGACGCGCGGAACGAAACCATATTCCGCGAAGGCGGCCCGATTATCGTTCAGCGACCATTTGGTTTCAGCTCCACCCGAGACATAACCGAAGATTGGCCGGGGCAAATAGCGCCGCGCCGCCGCTTCGAAATCGTCAAGGGCGAGAATAGGGCGCAGGCGGCGAGGCGTGCTCAACCCGCCCTGGCGCGTTCGATGACCGGGATGCCGCGCTCGCGATAAGGCGTGCGGCCATAGAAGGCGCGGTAGCATTTGGAGAAATGCGAGGGCGAGGAAAAGCCGCAGGCGAGTGCGACGTTGATGACCGACATATCGGTCTGCAACAAAAGCGAGCGCGCCTTCTTGAGGCGGAGCTCGAGATAATAGCGCTTGGGGCTGCGATCCAGATAGCGCCGGAACAGGCGTTCGAGCTGGCGCGTGGAGAGGCCTGCTTGCTTGGCGAGGATGCTGGGCGACAGCGGCTCTTCGAGATAGAGTTCCATCTGCTCGACGATGCCGACAAGCTTTGGATGCCTGGCGCCGATGCGGGCGGGCAGCGACATGCGCTGATGCTCGCTGTGATGGCGGATGGGCGAATGCAGGACCGACTCCGCCACGTTCGAGGCGAGCTCAGGCCCGTGCTGGCTGGCGATCATGGTCAGCATCATGTCGAGCGCCGTCGTGCCGCCGGCACTGGTGAAACGGTCGCGGTCGATTTCGAACAATCCGCCGGTAGCATTGATTTCCGGGAAGGTTTCCGAAAAGCCAGGCAGATTCGCCCAATGGATGGTGCAGCGATAGCCATCAAGGAGGCCCGCCTCGGCGAGCAGATGGGCGCCGGTGCATACGGCCCCGATGTCGACGCCCTTCCGCGCCGTCTTACGAAGATAAGCGGTCAAGCGCTTGTCGGAATGATGCTGCACATTGAGGCCGCCGCAGACAATGACGGTGGCGTGATCGGGGATGGCGGTGAGATCGCCGTCCACCATGGCGAGAATATTGTTGGACGCGGCCACCGGTTTTCCCTCGATCGAATGCATCGTCCATTTGTAGTGGGCGATTTCCGAGAGGCGGTTGACCAGACGCAAGGGCTCGATGGCCGATGTCACCGGCATCATGGTGAATTCGGGCACCATGATGAAGGCAAAATGCTGGGGCTGATGTTTGGGCTTGTCGCCGAACATGGCTGGCTTGTTCCTGTTGGGGGACATTTGCCGCAGATTTCGGGCTTTGTCCATCAGCGTCATGCCGCAGGCTGAAAACGACAAGGGCCCGGAGGGCGGCATCGGTCGCATTCGCCATGCCGTTGTCGCAAACACCGAGGCGGATTCCCGGCGCGGCGTGGCATTGGTGGGACATGACATCCAGTTCCAGTTTCATTAAGCGCCTGTCAGTTGAGATGACCGGGCGGCAGGCCGACAAGGTGCCGTTGCTGCGGGAAAAACTGCCGCCGGGAACGCGGGTATTCATAGCACTCATCGACGCTGGCGATGTGGCAGGCCAGCTTGAGGCGGCGAAGGGCTTGACCCAGGCAGGATTGGTGCCCATCCCCCACATTCCCGCGCGCTTCGTGCGCGACCTTGGCGATCTTAAATCCCGCGTGGGTTCCCTGGCGCGAGAGGCCGGCGTCACCGAAATGCTGGTGGTGGGAGGCGGAGCACCTCAACCCATTGGCCAATATGATGCAAGTCTTCAGCTTCTTGAAACCGGTGTGTTCGAAACCAATGGCATAAAGCGGATCGGCATAGCCGGCCACCCGGAAGGCAACCCGGACATCACCAATATCCATGGCGAGGCCATGCTGCTGACCGTGCTGAAGCAGAAGCAGGCGTGGCTCAAATCGAAAAATATCGAAGGTTTCATCGCCACCCAGTTTCTCTTTGAGGCAGCACCTGCTGCCCATTGGGCGGCCACGCTGCGCGGCGAAGGAATCGATCTGCCGATCCACGTGGGCGTGCCCGGGCCCGCCACCATCAAGACGTTGGTGAAATATGCCGCCATGTGCGGCGTGGGTAATTCCGCCCGCTTCATCCGCAAACAGGCGCTGAACATCACCAAGTTGCTGACGGTGAACGCGCCCGACCAATTCGTGGATACCCTGGCGCAGCTCCATGGGGAGCGCCCCGCTCTCGGCATCGTGGCGCCGCATTTCTATCCTTTCGGGGGATTTGACCGGCTTTTCGAATGGTTAAGCCCGAAACTTGCCTGATTGCGTGAACCGGCCTATATAGGTATCAGGTAGCAAATTAGGTAGTAAATATATGGCTCTTAGCATCAAGAACCGTGAGGTGGAGGCTCTCGCTCGCGAATTGGCCCGCCTTTCCGGCAAGCCAATTACGGAAGCCGTGCGCGACGGCCTCAAGCGGGAGGTTGAGCGGGCGAGGGTGATCGCCGCGGCTACTCCGAAGGATGACGGCTATGTGGAGCGTGTGATGGCGATCGCCCGGGAGATTGCGGCGATGCCTGTGCTCGACGACAGGTCTGCCGACGACATTCTTGGCTATGACGAGAACGGCCTGCCCACCAGATGATTGTCGATTCCTCAGCTCTGCTGGCAATAGCTTTCGAGGAACCTGAGGCCATAACTTTTATAGGGGCAATGCAAGACGCCGGCGATTTGCGAATGGGCGCCCCAACTTATGTGGAATCCTGCATTGTGGTGGCTACCCGCCGTGGACCTAGTGCGCTTCCGCGGCTTCATCTCTTGGCGCAGGTCACGAAAATCGAGATTGTCCCCTTCTCCAGATCCGCCGCGCTCATCGCTTCCGAAGCTTTCCTCAAATACGGCAAAGGCCGCCATCCAGCAGGGCTGAACTTCGGGGACTGCATGTCTTACGCGCTGGCCAAGACGGAGCTGATGCCGCTGTTGTTCAAGGGCGATGACTTCCGGCTTACGGATATTAAAGCGGCGATCTAGTCCATCGTTTGTTTGCCGAACAGCCTGAGCTTTGCAGGCTCCCGCGCTGTCGCCAGCAAAAACTCCCAGGCGTAGTGGGCGTAGGAGCGGAAGACGTAGATGTCGAAGACGTCGTTCTCGACAACATGGAGGAGGGCGGCGATCTCGGCGAAGCGCATGCGGCGCACGGTGCCCGGCGTGTAGGCGCCGCCAAGGAGATCGAGCGAGCAGCCTTTCATCAGGATCTCGCGCGAGCCTTCGCCTTCGAGTCTGATAATTGCGCGCATATCCGAAACATCGACGGCGAGGGAGTGGATATTGGCGAGCGCGTTGCGCAAGTTCGCCAAAAGTCCGGCGGTTCGCGCCTGCGGGCAGAGGATCAGCCACTGGTCGATGGAAAGCCAGAGCACCTTGATGTCTCCCCATGAGGCGCTGGTGCGCGGTTTTTTCGGAAGCTCAAGGCCGAGCACGTCTTTCGCGCTGCTCATGAACTTGCGGTCGGAGGCAAGGCTGCGAAGATCGATCATGCCACGCCCGGCGATCTCGCGGAGGCCTGCGGCAAGATTTTGCGGCACCGCGGAGTGAGCGAGCGCGCTTTCGAAATAAAGCTCAACCATCGCTGAATACCGAGTTTCCAACGTCTGTCATTGCCGGGCTTGTCCCGGCAACCCATCGCACAACAAGCTGTGACGGTTCAAATGCGGCACAATGGGTCCCCGGAACAAGTCCGGGGATGACAAGAATTGAGAATTTGCAAGGGAAAGATAGAAATACAGTTTCAGACATTCTGCTTTGTCCCCTCCTTGTCGTAGAAGATGGGCTCGACGATCCGGGCGCGGATGGTTTTTCCTTCGATGGGGAAAGACACTGTTTCGCCGAGACGCGCGCGGCCGTTCTGGATGAGGGCCATGGCGATGGAGCGGCCGAGCGAGGGCGAGTGATAGCTCGATGTCACATGGCCGATCGTCGCCATGGGAGGCTTGTCTTTCACGGTTTGAACCGCATGGGCGCCATCGGGGAGGACCTCGTTTGGATCTTCGGTCAGCAAGCCCACGAGCTGCTTGCGATCGGGAGCCTTGAGGAAAGACTGCTCCAGCGAGCGCTTGCCGAGGAAATCGGCCTTCTTCTTTGAGACGAGTCCTGCAAGGCCAACGTCGATGGGAGTCGTAGTGCCATCGGTCTCGTCGCCCACGACGATGTAGCCTTTTTCGGCGCGGAGCACGTGCAGCGCCTCGGTGCCATAGGGCTCAAGCCCGAACTCCTCGCCTGCCGCCACGATTTCATTCCACAGTCCGAGGCCGAGATTGGCGGGCACCGCCACCTCATAGGACAGCTCACCCGAAAAGCTGATGCGATAGACGCGCACCGGATAGGGCCCGAGCTTGCCTTCGGCGAAAGACATATGCGGTAGGGCCTCGTTGGACAGATCGAAATCCGGCGAGAGTTTGGCCAGCACATTGCGCGCCTTCGGACCGGCGATGGCGAACTGCGCCCATTGCTCGGTGACGGGCGTCACGAATACCCGGTAATGGGTCCACTCGGTTTGCAGCCATTCTTCCAGCCACGCGGCGATGCGATCGGCGCCGCCTGAAGTCGTGTGCATGAGGAAATGATCCTCCGCGAGGCGCACCGTGACGCCGTCGTCGGTGAGGAAGCCCAATTCGTTCATCATCAAGCCGTAGCGGCAGCGCCCCACTTTCAGCGTGGAGAAGGTGTTGGTATACATGCGGTCGAGAAATTCCGCCGCATCCGGTCCCTTGATCTCGATCTTGCCGAGCGTCGAAGCGTCAAGCAGTCCCACCTTGTTCCGCACACAGAGGATCTCGCGGTTGATGGCCGCGTGCTTGTCTTCGCCGGCGCGTGGGTAGGTGTAGGCGCGGCGCCATTGGCCGACGGGCTCGAAGATGGCGCCATGGCCGGCGTGCCACTGATAGACCGCGGTGCGCCGGACCGGCAGGAACAGATTTTTGGTCAGAACACCGGCGATGGAGCCGAAAGAGAAGGGCGTATAGGGCGGGCGGAAGGTGGTGATGCCGATTTCCGGGATCGCCTTACCTGTTGCTTCCGATAAAATCCCCAGGCCGTTGATATTCGAAGTTTTTCCCTGATCGGTGGCCATGCCCTGGGTGGTGTAGCGCTTGGTGTGCTCGACTGACTCATAGCCTTCGCGCTGGGCCAGTTCGAGGTCGGCGACCGTCACATCGTTCTGGAAATCGATGAAGTGCTTGTTGCCTTCATTGTATTTGCTGGTGGCGGGCGCAAACCACAGGGCTTCAAGCGGCTTCTGCTCAACGTCCTCGGCTTTCGGAGCCTTGCGTTTGCTCTTTCCCACCGCATAGGCTTCCGCCAGAATATCGTTAAGAGCGAAGGTGCCGTTTGCGGCCCCCACCGCGATCATGGCATCGCGGTGGTTGTCGGGCCGGAAGCTCTGCAAGCCGCCGTCGAATTTGATCTTGCCGCCATTGTGGCACCACAGATGCAGCGCTGGATTCCAGCCGCCTGACATGGCGATGAAATCGCAATCGGCTTGTCTCTCGGAAATGACCCGGCCCTGGCCGCGGCGATAGGCGGCGATCTTGACGCTGTCGACGTTGAGCCCGCCGAGCGTGGTGTGAACGGCCGAAATCACGGAACTTGTTTGGACATCGATGCCCTGATCGCGCGCTCGCGCGACAAGCGGCCCTTCGGCGCGGCCCCGCGAGTCGACGACGCGGACGCCGATACCGGCGGCCTTGAGCGAGAGGGCCGTGAGATAGGCATCGTCGTTGTTGGTGAAGATGACGCCTTGCACGCCGGGGGCAACGCCATAACGCTCCACCATGGCGCGCGCCGCTGAAGCGAGCATGATGCCGGGGCGGTCATTGTTGGCAAAGGCCAACGGCCGCTCGATGGCGCCGGTGGCGAGGATGATTTTTCGGGCGCGCACTTTCCACAGGCGGTGACGCGGCGCTCCCGCAGCGAGCAATGCCGGATCGTGATCGGCAAGGCGCTCGAACAGCATGAGATGATTGTGATGCGCGTGGCTGATGGCGGTGGTGCGCGTCAGCACATGCACGTTCCCCGCATCGGCCAGGAGCGCGGCCTTTGCCTTGGCCCATTCCGGCTGCGGCTGGCCGTCGATCATGCCGCCCGAAATATTGGCAAGGCCGCCGAGCTGAGGATTTTCATCGGCGATGATGACGCGCGCACCCGACGCGGCTGCGGCATCGGCTGCGGCGAGCCCCGCAACGCCGCTGCCTACCACCAGCACATCGCAATGGACGTGGACCTGCTCGTAAGTATCGGGGTCGCGACCCTCCGGCGCATGGCCAAGACCGGCGCTGCGGCGGATCAGCGGCTCATAGATATGTTTCCAGAAGCTTCGCGGCCACATGAATGTCTTGTAGTAAAAGCCGCTGGGGAGAAGCCTGGACAACTTGTTGCTGACGGAGCCTATGTCGAGAGTGAGCGACGGCCAGCGGTTTTGGCTGGCGGCGGTCAAGCCCTCG
>JBGTNZ010000058.1:0-11340 GCA_041742805.1 Aestuariivirga sp. | reverse complement strand
TGTGTGGCGTGGTGTTCTCGGCCCTTTACGCGCGCCGCATCGCCGAGGAGGCCCGCCAGATGTCGGCGGCACTTTCGGCCACCGAAATGGTGCTGTCGCGCGAGCAGCGGCTTTCGGCGCTGGATGGCTTCGCTGCGGCCGCGGCCCATGAACTGGGAACACCGCTTGCCACGATAGCGCTTGTCGCCAAGGAATTAAAACGCGAACTGCCGGCCAATGATCCCCACACGGAGGATATCGATCTTCTTGTGAGCCAGGCCGGGCGTTGCCGCGAAATCCTCGCCCGCCTTGCCAATCGCGACGCCGAAGCCGATGAAATCTACCAGCGCACCAAGATGCTGGCGATGATCGAGGACTTGATCGCACCCTTGCGCGGGTCGGATGTGGAGATCACGGTAACGAATCCGGCAAGCGCAATTCCCGAACCGGTCTTCCGGCGCAACCCCGCCATTGCTTATGGGCTCGGAAATCTCCTCGAGAACGCCGCCGACTTCGCGGCGGCCAAAGTGGCCGTGGAGGCGCGCTGGACGGCAACGAGTGTGGCTATATCCGTGAGCGACGACGGCCCGGGTTTCCATCAGGATGTCTTCGACCGGCTGGGTGATCCGTTCGTCACGACCCGCCCGGGCTACGGCGCCGAAGCAGCCGAAGACGGCGGCCACGAGGGCATGGGCCTTGGGTTCTTTATCGCCAAGACGTTGCTGGAGCGTTCCGGCGCCGCCGTTTCCCTCGCCAACCGGCCACTCCCACAGCACGGCGCCGTAGTCCAGGTGGTATGGCCCCGGGTCATTGTCGATGTCGGCAAAGCTTGAGCCCCGTTCCCCGCCGGTCTACACCTTGGAACAATGACCGCCATCAAACTCCCCGCCGACAAGACGCTGCTGCTGGTCGATGACGACAAGCCGTTCCTGACAAGGCTTGCGCGCGCCATGGAAATCCGGGGCTTCGAAGTTCGCATGGCGGAATCCGTGGCGGAGGGTATCGCACAAGTTAACAAGGCCCCGCCCGGCTATGCGGTGGTGGACTTGCGCTTGGCCGACGGCAACGGGCTCGATGTGATCGAGACCCTGCATTCGGCCAGGCCCGATGCCCGCGCCGTGGTGCTGACGGGCTATGGCAACATCGCAACCGCCGTTACCGCCGTGAAACTTGGCGCCATCGATTATCTGGCAAAACCCGCCGACGCCGACGCCGTCTATGGCGCGCTTGTGGGCGACAAGGATAACCGCACCCTCTTGCCGGACAATCCCATGTCCGCCGACCGGGTGCGCTGGGAGCACATTCAACGGGTCTACGAGCTCTGCGGCCGCAACGTCTCCGAGACGGCGCGGCGTCTTAACATGCACCGGCGAACCCTGCAACGCATCCTCGCCAAGCGCGCGCCCAAATAATTAACCACGATTGCTGCGGACACCCGGGTGCGGCCCCCGATTTGCAAGACGGGATGGACCGTTCCATTCCAGCAAGAGGCCCCACATGCCCTTCAAGCGCGATCTGAAATACTGCCGCGGGCAATTCGAACGCGATGGCTATATCCTCTTGAAAGACATCCTGTCGGATAGTTTCACCGCCTATCTTGAGGACTTTCTCGTTAAATCCCGTAAAGGCCAAGTGGCCGAAACCGGCCAGTGGCGGATCGGTGGCAAGAAGCACCAGTTTCTCTTTGACTTTCCATGCCAGGATGTCGCGTTAAGGTTCCGCTCCGGTATCGCCGACCTCACCGGCATGGACCCAAACGCCATTGCCGTCTCGGAGCGGCACCTGAAGCAATATGAAGAAGATGCCCCCGAATATCCCGCACCCCACAAGGACCGCGGCGCTTCGCGGATTTCCATTGGACTTCCGATCCATTTGGGGCCCGACACCAGCGTCTGCCTGTTTCCCACCCTCGACCGTTCGCCAAACCCGTCGGAGCGGGCCGTGTTCATGACGGCGCAGGACCATCCCGGCCTCGCTGAAGTCTACCGGTCCCGCGCCGCCGTCCTATTGCACGAGCAATTGGGCGACATGATCGTCTTCCTCGGTTCGACGATTTACCACGAACGCATCCGCCCGCGCGGCACCGCCGTCCTCTACATCAAGGTGAACGACGAGGGTTCCGATCCCCTTGGCGAAAACATTTACGGCACCTCAAAGCAGTTGATCGAAGCCTGACTGGAACTCCCCAATGACGGGGCAGGGGACGATGCAAATGCCGCGCTAACTGCGGGCATGAGAAGATAAAACCAGCTCCGCCAGAAATGTTGGCAAATCCTCCGTAACGTGGTCGACATGAGGCTGATCGATGCCGCCTGTCTCCCCGTTCAAATGCGCGGCAGCGCTATTCTCGGGGTCCATCACCAAGACCGTCGTCATGCCGAGCGCATGGGGCGCTTCGAGGTTGCGGGCGATATCTTCGAACATGGCTGAGGTGTCCGGGCGAATGCCGGTCTGGAGAATGAACTTCCGGTAAGGCTCCATTTCCGGCTTCGGAATGAAATCCGCATGCACGATATCGAAAATATCGCCGAAATGATGGGTGACGCCGAGGCGCGCCAGGACTTTCCCGGCGTGCGCCACGGTGCCGTTGGTGAACACCAGTTTGCGCCCCGGTAACGCATGAAGCACTTCATCAAGCTGCGGATTGGCGTTGACCGGCGTGTGGTCGATATCGTGCACGTAATCGAGGAAGCCGTCGGGATTGACGCTGTGTTCGACCATCAGGCCACGGAGTGTCGTCCCGTGCTTATAGAAAAGCTGTTTCTGCCGCAGCTTGGCTTCCGCGTGGTCCACATTTAGCAGGCGCGAAACGAACTCGCCCATGCGCACGTCGATCTGGTCGAACAAACGGCAGGACGCGGGATAAAGCGTGTTGTCGAGATCGAACACCCAGGTGTCGACGTGGCCGAAGCCTCTCACACGCCGGTCCGCGACACGCGCGTGCCGACGCCGTGCGGCGTCAGCAGTTCGAGCAGCACCGAATGCGGTACCCTGCCATCGAGAATGATGACGCCTTCAACGCCGGATTCGACCACCGCTACCGCGCTCTCGACCTTCGGTATCATGCCGCCGGTGATGGTGCCATTGGCGATAAGCTCAGCAACATCGCCGATCCTCAGCTCACTGATCATATTCTTGTCGCTATCGAGTACCCCCGCGACGTCGGTGAGAAGCAGAAGGCGCTTGGCTTGGGTCGCCGTGGCGATGGCGCCCGCGGCCGTATCGGCGTTAACATTATAGGTCTCTCCCTCCCAGCCCACGCCCACCGGCGCAATCACCGGAATGGCATCGCTCTTCATGATGGTATGGAGAATCTCGATGTTGACCCGCGCCGGTTCGCCGACGAAGCCAAAGTCAATCTCCTCGACCTTGCCGGTCAAGGGATCGGTCTTTTTCTTAACGAAACGTTCGGCCACCAGGAGGTTACCGTCCTTGCCGGAAATGCCGACGGCGCGCCCGCCAGCCTGCTGGATCGAGGCCACGATCGACTTGTTGATGGAGCCCGCCAGCACCATCTCGACGATGTCCATGGTTTCCCGGTCGGTGACGCGGAGGCCCTCACGGAACACCGGCTTCACCGCCAGCTTGTCCAGCATCCGGTTGATCTGCGGTCCGCCGCCATGCACGACGATTGGGTTCAACCCGCACACCTTGAGCATCACCATGTCGCGGGCGAATTGCTGGGCGAGGGTGGGATCGACCATGGCATGCCCGCCATATTTCACCACGACGATCTG
The DNA here is from genome assembly GCA_041742805.1 of Aestuariivirga sp. Taxonomy (GTDB): domain Bacteria; phylum Pseudomonadota; class Alphaproteobacteria; order Rhizobiales; family Aestuariivirgaceae; genus Aestuariivirga. Next base: position 7,624 of record JBGTNZ010000058.1, on the reverse strand, counting down.
ATCGTCGTAGCGTTGCAGGAACGGCAGCGCTTCGGAAAGAATACGGGCAGTCTCGCTGGCCGGAGTGTCGGTCATCTGGTGCGGTTCCTGCAACATGGGCCGCCTTATAGGGCATTGCTACGCCGTGCCAAGACCTCTGAGCAGCCCGGCGATTTCAGCGCGGAGTTCCGGTAGCCCTAAACCGCTTTCACTCGACGTCGCATGGATCAGCGGAAATGCCGCGGGCCGTTTGCGCGCTACGTCTTCCGTTTCGGTATGGACTCGCTGCACCTCGCCGGGCTTGATCTTGTCGATTTTGGTGAGCACCAGCTGGAAGGTCACGGCACATTCGTCCAGAAGATCGAACATCTCCTCATCGGCGGCGAGAACGCCATGGCGCGCATCGATCAGCACAAAGGCGCGGGTGAGGTGCGGCCGCCCGCGCAAATAGCCGCGCAGCATGGATTGCCACTTCTTGACATCCTTCCGGGGGGCCTTGGCATAGCCATAGCCCGGCATGTCGATGAGCATGAGCTTTCCGCCGATGTCGAAGAAATTGAGCTCGCGCGTGCGGCCCGGCGTGTTCGACGCCCGCGCCAGGCCATTGACGCCAGTCAGCGCATTGATCAGCGATGACTTGCCGACATTCGAGCGCCCCGCGAACGCGATCTCGATGCCCTTGACCGGCGGCAGCTGATCGAGCCTGGCTACGCCCAGCATAAAAGTCGAAGGGCCGCCGAATAGCCGGCGGCCCGCATCGATCTGCTCCGTGCTGAGAGCACCGCTCACCCCGCGGGCTTCTTCTTGAGGAAGGGAATGCTCTCGCGGATGTTGCCGAAGAGATTGGCCTCCACGCCGTGGCGCTTCATGATGACCGACTGCTGGAGGATCGAGAGAAAATTGCTCCAGGCCCAGTAGATGACAAGCCCTGCCGGAAAGGTGCCCAGCATGAAGGTGAAGATCACCGGCATCCAGTTAAACAGGCTTGCCTGAATCGGATCGGGCGGCGTTGGATTAAGCCGCATCTGCACCCACATGGTGATGCCCATGAGCAGCGGCCACACGCCGATCAATAGATAGTCCGGCACGTCATAGGGCAGAAGCCCGAAGAGGTTGAACAGGCTTGTAGGGTCGGGCGCCGAGAGATCGTGGATCCAGCCGAAGAACGGCGCGTGGCGGAGCTCGATCGACGTCAGGATCACCTTATAAAGCGCGAAGAAGATGGGAATCTGCACCACCACCGGCAGGCAGCCCGACAGCGGCGAGACTTTCTCGCGCTTATAAAGCTCCATCATCGCCTGTTGCTGCTTCACGCGGTCGTCCGGATACTGCTCCTTGAGCTTCACCATTTCCGGTTGAAGTTTCTTCATCTTGCTCATGGAGGCATAGGACTTGTTGGCAAGCGGAAAGACCGCGGCCTTGACCAGCACGGTCGCAAGCAGAATGGCGATGCCGAAATTCCCGACGAGAGCCTTGAGCCACGCGAGCAAATAGAACATGGGCTTGGTCAGCCAGCCAAACCAGCCCCAGTCGATCATCAGGTCGAAGCGGTCGATTTTATACTTCTCGCCGATCGCGGTCACTGTCTGAACGACCTTGGCGCCGGCGAAGAAATGATACTGATAGGAGGCAGCCGACCCGGGCTGAATGACTAAGGCCTCCTTGGCCAGATAATCGGTTTGATAGACATCGCGGCTGCCCTGTTTCTGGTGCAGGAACGTCCCCGTCAAAGCCTTCTGCGGGTCCGGGATAAGGGCCGCCGCCCAATATTTGTCGGTGAAACCGATCCAGCCGCCATTGGCGCTGTCGATCTTGAGGGCCCCCGGCGCATCCACGACATCGCTGTAATCGACTTCATTCAGTTTTTCGTCGAAGACTCCGAGCATTCCCTCGAAGAACACAAACCAGCCGGCAATTTGCGGCGTGTCTTGTCTTTGAATGCGGGCATAGGGAATAAGCGCAACCGCAGTGGCGGAATTATTTTGCACTGTTTGAGTGACCGCAAAAACATACTCATCGTCGATCGAAATCACGCGGGTGAAGATAAGGCCTTCGCCATTGTCCCATGTCAGCGTCACAGGGCTGCCGGGTCCAAGGACAGCGCCCGCAGGCGCCGACCACAGCGTCTTGGGGCCCGGCAACTTCGCGGTCGTGCCGGTCGCCGGAATGAAGCCTTGTTCGGCGAAGAGCGCTCCCGGTGTTCCCGCAGGCGAGAGGAAAGTGATCGTCGGGCTGCCACGGTCAATGGTTTCGCGATATTTCGTCAGATGCAAATCGTCGATTTGCGCGCCCTGCAGATTGATCGAGCCCGAAAGCGACGGCGTTTCGATTTTGATACGCGGCGTCGCGATGAGAGCTTCATCACGGCCGATGGCGGTGGGCTGCGCCGTCCCTGGAATTTGGCCGCCAGCGGTAGTTGTCGTCGTCTGCTGCTGTGCGGGTTGCTGGGCCGCCTGCTTTTCGGCAACGGGCACGGCGTAGAAATATTGCCAGCCAAAAATGATAAGCATCGAAAGCACGATGGCCAGAATAAAATTCTTGTTGTCGTAATTCATCGGCCTCCCTTAAGCCCCCGTCTCATGTGGCTTGCGATGGAGCCGCTGCAAGGCCGAATGGAGGTCTTTCTGAAGGTCGCTGAAATCGCGGGTGATAGCCTGCGCCCGGCCGATCAGCACATAATCGAAGCCGGTTCGCGCCTGCTCGCCAAGGTGTAGCCGCGTGACTTCCCTGAGCCTTCGCTTGATGCGGTTGCGGGCCACCGCGTTGCCCTGCTTCTTGGTGACGGTAAAACCAACGCGTGGCGCCCCATCATCCCTGCGGTCCAGCACTTGCACGACCATGCCTGGCATGGCGGCAAAGAGCCCCTTGGCCGCGGCAACGAAATCCTGCCGGTGCTTGAGGCGCTGCATTTCTGGGCTGCTGGCCCCTAGGCCGACAGGCGCTTGCGGCCCTTGGCGCGGCGGCGGGCCAGCACATTGCGGCCGCCCACGGTGGCCATGCGCGAACGGAAACCGTGGCGGCGCTTGCGGACAAGTTTCGACGGCTGGTAAGTGCGCTTCACGATTCAAGTCTCCATTTAGCCGGGCTTATAGGGTGAAACGCGCGGACAAGTCAACGCGGGGAGAGGAGTGCCTCCCCCGAGGTTATTGAGAAACCGACAGCGTTGCGACGCCCGCCACGATGAGGGCGATTCCAACCCATTGGCCCCACGAAACCTTCTCTTTGAGAACCACCATCGCGAGAATGACGGCGATGGCGCCATAGGTGGAGATACCGATGGCCGCGAACTCCCGGCCGGAGAAATGCCCCGAAGCGCTGACCGCGATGACGGCCAGCACATCGAACACGGCCATGATCAGGATGCCGGTCCAGTGCCGGAATTGCAGCGGCGCCGGACGCTTTTCGCCCACCATGAACGGCAGGATCGCCAGCAGCGCGGCGGGGCGGGAAATCCATGTCGCCTCGATTTCGCCGATGGCCACCGCTGCATGTTGTCCGAGTACGAATGCCACCGCGTAACCCACGCACGACATGGCGGCGAAGAAAAGCAGGGCGGGCAGCTTGCCTTGTTCCACGGAGCGGAAGCCGCCATCAGCACCGCTGGAGCGCGCCACGACCGCGGCCCCGCCAAGCGCCACCACAGTTGCCAGCCACTGCAGGGGCGTAGGATCCAATCCGGTCAGCACACCCCAGAGAAACACCAATACCGGGTAGGTGGCGCTCAGAGGAGCGACGAGCGACACGGGGCCCAGGCTAAAAGCCTTGAACAGGCCCGCCACGCCGAAGCCATAGGCAACGCCAAGGCCCGCCGCCAGCAGCAGTCCATATGAAGAGGCCGTCCAGACGGTTCCCCTGTAGAGAACCAGACCAACGAGCAGCACGCCGCCCATGATGATCACGAGTGCGGCCATGCGGAAGGGGCCGATGCGCTCCGCGAGGCTGCGGGCCAGGACATCGTGGACTGACCAGCACAGGGCCGCGAACACGCCGAGAAGAACGACGGGCATGACCCCTCTTCATTTCATCGTTTACGGCAGTGGTGGTAGTGCGTCCGGATACGCCGGTCAACGCGGGGGCGCCTTCGCGGTTGGCGATTTAATTCAACACCGCAATGCTCTAGGATAGGTCCATGTTCCTTTCAGTTTTCGAGCTGTTCAAGATCGGCATCGGCCCATCGAGCTCTCATACGGTGGGGCCGATGGTGGCGGCCCGGCGATTTCTCGAGACAGCGGGTGCCATGTCGCTGCCCCATGCGGGGCGTCTCACCGTTAGGCTGCACGGTTCGCTTGCTTTCACCGGCAAGGGCCATGGCACGGCGGGAGCGGTGGTATTGGGGCTTGCCGGAGAAACCCCGGACGGCATCGACCCAAACCGGGTGGAGCAAATTCAGGCCGAAATGGCGGCGCGCGGACATATCGTTCTGGCAAGCGGCAATAAAGTGCAATTCGATCCGGCGCGCGATGTGATCTTCGATTATGGCCCCGCCCTTCCCGGCCATTCAAACGGCATGGTGTTCCGCATTCTCGATGACGACAACAACACGCTGCTGGCCGAGACCTATTACTCAATCGGCGGCGGCTTCGTGCAAAACGAAGCGGAGCGGTTCGCAGCAAAATCCGAGGGCAAGGCCAAGCCGAAGCTCGATGTGCCATATCCGTTTTCGACCGCCGCCGAGATGCTGGAGATGGGCAAGCGTTCCGGGCTCACGGTTGCTGGCATGAAGCGCGCCAATGAGACGGTGGCGATGAGCGAGGCCGATCTCGACCGCGGCCTTAACCGTATCTGGGACGCGATGGCCTCCTGCATGAACCGGGGCCTGAGCCAAGGCGGAACGCTTCCCGGCGGACTCAAGATCAGGCGCCGGGCGCCCGATATCCTAAGGCAGTTGAAGGCGGAGCGGGGCGGAAATTCGATCCAGCCGCACCAGGTCATGGATTGGCTTTCCGTCTATGCGCTGGCGGTGAACGAGGAGAATGCGGCGGGCGGCAAAGTGGTGACGGCACCCACCAACGGTGCCGCCGGCGTCATGCCCGCCACCATCCGCTACTATCTCGACCATTGCTTGGGCGCCGACGCTCAGGGCATCCGCACATTTCTGCTGGCGTCTGCCGCCATCGGCGGCATCATCAAGCACAATGCCTCGATCTCGGGCGCGGAGGTCGGCTGCCAGGGGGAAGTTGGATCGGCCTCCGCCATGGCGGCAGCTGGATTGTGCGCGGCCTTGGGCGGCACGAACGAACAGATAGAAAATGCCGCCGAGATCGCCCTTGAGCATCACCTCGGCATGACCTGCGATCCCATCGGCGGTTTGGTGCAGGTGCCCTGCATCGAGCGCAACGCCTTCGGCGCCGTGAAGGCGGTGACGGCCGCGTCATTGGCGCTCCGTGGCGACGGCAAGCATTTCGTGCCGCTCGACAATTGCGTGGAGACGATGCGCCAGACCGGCATCGACATGAGCGATCGCTACAAGGAAACCTCCACCGGCGGCCTCGCCGTCAATGTGGTGGAGTGCTAGCCAGGCTTGCGCAGATAAGCGGCAAGGCCAGCCGTCGAGGAGTCGAGATCCTGGGTCCCCTTGTGACCCTCAATGACTGGCAGAAGGCTCGTGGCCAGCTCCTTGCCGAGTTCGACGCCCCATTGGTCGAAGGCGTTGATGTCCCAAATTGCGGCTTCAACGAAGACACGATGCTCATAGAGAGCGATGAGGCGGCCGAGGGTGAACGGGTCGAGCTTTCGATAGCCGATCGTGAGCGAGGGCCGGTTGCCGGTGAAAACACGGTGCGGCGCCAATTCCCTCGAGTTGCGGCCCATCATCAACGCCTGCGACTGGGCCAGGCAATTGGCGATGAGCAGATTGAGATGGCCTGACATTCCCTCCTCATGGGATTGAGCGCCGATGAGGAATTCAACGGGCACGATATCGGTGCCCTGATGCAGCAGCTGGAAGAAAGCATGCTGACCGTTGGTGCCGGGCTCACCCCAGACGATGGGGCCCGTAGCCGTTTTCACGATCGATCCATCTTTTCGCACATGCTTGCCGTTCGATTCCATATCGAGCTGTTGGAGAAACGCGGAAAAGCGCGCCAGACGCTGGTCATAGGGAATGATGGCGCGGGAGGGATAATTGCAGATATTTCGATGCCACGCGCCAAGGAGGCCCATGAGCACCGGAAGGTTTTCCAGCACTGGCGCCGCACGGAAATGTTCGTCCATGGCGTGGCCGCCGTCGAGGAAACGGCCGAAATTCTCTGGCCCAATGGCAATCATTAGCGGCAAGCCGATGGCCGACCAGATGGAATAACGCCCGCCCACCCAATCCCAAAAGCCAAACGTGCGTGATGGGTCGATCCCGAAGGCCTTGACCTTATCGGTGGCGGTGGAGATCGCCGCGAAATGCGAGCCCACTGCGGCTTCGCCGAGTTTATCCGCTATCCACGTTCGCGCCGAGCCCGCATTAGTCATGGTTTCGACGGTTGTGAAGCTTTTGGAGGCAATCAGGAACAGCGTCGTCTCGGCGTCAAGCGGTCGCAACGTATCGGAAATATGAGCGCTGTCGATATTGGAAACAAAATGCAAGCGCGGTCCATCGTGATAGGGAGCCAGCGCCAGCGTTGCCATGGCGGGCCCGAGGTCGGAACCGCCGATGCCGATATTGACCACATCCGTGATTTTGCCGGCGCGCACTTCGCGGGCGAATCGCCCCATGGCGTCGAGCACGGCATTCACATCCGGCATCACGTCCTTGCCATCGACAAGGACGGGCGTATTCGACCGATTGCGGAGCGCTGTGTGCAGAACGGCGCGGTCTTCCGTTGTGTTGATCTTCTCGCCCGCGAACATGGCGTCGCGCTTGCCCGCCACATCCGCCGCTCTCGCTAGATTTCCCAACAGCTTCATGGTGCGGGCATTCACGGCGCATTTGGAATAATCGAGCAGCAGATCGCCGGTCTTTGCGGAGAAGGTTGCGAACCGCTTTGGGTCGCGGGCAAAGGTGCTTCGGAGGCTGGTGACAGCACCCCTCTTACGATGAAGGGTCAGTGCCGCGAAGGCGTCCCGCACGTCACCCGCTTTTGCCTTGGCCATCGGGTCCCTCATCAGCTCCTCAGCGTGCCGCCGGTTGCCTTCTGCACCACCGTCACGATTTTGGCTGAGACAGCCTCGATCTCCTCCTCGGTCAGGGTCTTCTCGCGCGGACTTAGAGTCACCGCAAGCGCCAGCGATTTCCTCCCGCCTCCGAGCTTGAAGACATCGAACACCGCAACCTCGCTGATCAGCGCCTTATCGGCCCCCTTTGCCGCCTTGACGAGTTTCTCCGCTTCGACGGCGTCATCGACGACAAAGGCAAAATCGCGGGTGAGCGGCATGAGATCGGAGGCATTGAGGGCGGCTCGCGTGGCGCTTTTGGTTTTTGAACCGGGGATAGCATTCAGCACCACTTCGAAAGCCGCGAGCGGTCCCTTCACATCCATGGCCGCAAGGACGCGCGGATGGATTTCGCCAAAATGGGCGAGCTTGTTTTGGGGGCCCATCTGGATCGTGCCAGAACGGCCGGGATGATACCAGGAGGGAGCGCCCGCGATGACTTGTATTGTGGCAACAGGTGCGCCCGCCGCGTCGAGTACCGCCAACGCGTCCGCCTTGGCGT
>JBGTNZ010000057.1:0-6762 GCA_041742805.1 Aestuariivirga sp. | reverse complement strand
TCGTCCTGCGGGCGGTCGCCGGCATAGGCATGGCCCACTTCGCTAAGCGCCAGATCGCCGAAGCCCCGCGCCATGTTGCGCCCGGCCGCTGCGACAAGGCCGGGCAGCAATGAAGGCCGCATGTCGGTCAACTCGGAAGATATCGGATTGGCCAATTTCACCTCCGGCTGCCCGCCGCCAAATTGCTTGGCCTCCTCCTCCGCAATGAAGGACCAGGTGATCGCTTCATTGAACCCGCGCGCGGCGAGCGTGCGCCTTGTCATCAGCATGCGCCGTTGCAAAGTATTGAGCACCGGACGGGCGACGGCGTGCGTGCGCTCCATGGGTGCCAATGGAATGGTGTCGTGCCCCACGATGCGGCAGACTTCTTCCACCAGATCTGCCTCGCCATGGACATCCGGGCGCCAGGAGGGCACCGCGCAAGCGAGACCTTCGGCTGTTTTGGTCACGCCGAAGCCGAGATCGCTCAGAATACGCTTTTGCTCCGTTAACGGAGCATCGATTCCGCCCAGCGATTTCACTCGCGTGGCCCGCAGCGTGTAACGCCGTGATGTATCGGGAACCGCGCCCGCAATTACAGGATGCGAGGCCTCACCGCCGCACAGGTCGAGGATCATGCGCGTGGCGATCTCAACACCCGTCTCGGTGAAGGCTGGATCGATGCCCCGCTCGTTGCGATAACGCGCATCGGAAATAATGCCAAGCTTGCGGCCCGTGGCGGCGGTTCGCAAAGGATCAAAATAGGCGGCTTCAAGGAAGACGTCTGTCGTTGTCTCCGAGCAGCCGGAAGTTTCACCGCCGATCACGCCGGCAATCCCTTCGGGCCCATGATCATCGGCGATCACCGTCATGTCCGGGGTCAGCCGGTAGGTTTTACCATCGAGTGCGGCGATCTCTTCGCCGTCCCTGGCAAAGCGGGCGCGGATATTGCCCTTAACCTTCGCCGCATCGAAGACATGCAGTGGACGGCCATAGGCGAAGGTAATGTAGTTCGTGAGATCGACGAGTGCCGAACGCGGGCGAAGCCCGATGGCTGTGAGACGCCGCCTTAACCATTCCGGCGAAGGGCCGTTCTTCACATTCCTGAAATAACGGCCAACGAACAGCGGGCAGGGCGTCGTATCGCCGCCGGGAAAATCAAGGAAAACCTTGATGGGCGAGTCAAATGTTCCCGTAACGGGTTTGGCATCAAGCGGCTTGAGCTTGCCCAGACCCTTGGCCGCGAGATCGCGCGCGATGCCGCGCACACCCAACGCATCGGGGCGGTTCGGCGTCACCTTGATGTAGATCATCGGGTCACCGAGGCCCAAGGCCTTCGCCGCTGGCGTGCCGATGGCCCAGTCGCCTTGAACCTCAATAATCCCGTCATGCTCCTGCGAAATCATGAGCTCGCGCTCCGAGAGCAGCATGCCCTGGCTTTCCTGGCCTCGGATCACGCCTTTCTCCAGCGTGATGCCCGTGCCGGGAATAAAAGTTCCCGGCAGCGCCACGATGCCCTTCATGCCGGTCACCGCATTGGGCGCCCCGCAAACCACCTGGATCACGCCTTGCGCGGTCTCGACCCTGCAAAGCCTGAGCTTGTCGGCGTTGGGATGCTTGATGGCTTCCCGCACATAGGCGACTGTAAAAGGTTCAAGCAGCTTGCTCTTGTCTGTGACCTCCTCGACTTCAAGCCCGGCGCCGATCAGGCCTTCAACGATCTGATCGATTGTCGCAGTGGTATCAAGATGGTCCTTGAGCCAGGAGAGGGTGAATTTCATCCGGCAGTTCCCCATTGTCCTCGCCCGCGAAGCGGGAGAGGAAGGGGCCCCGTTGCGAAGCAATGGGGGAGGTGAGGGGAAGCATCAGTCACGATGAGACAAGCCTCGCCAATCAAAGTCAATACTTCGTCCATGCCATTAATAATTTCGTCGTTGTGAAACCGAATAATGCGATAGCCCTTCGATTCAAGAAACCTTGTGCGGGCCGCGTCATGCGCCAGTTCAGTACCGTTGGAATGGGTCGCGCCGTCGACTTCGATAATAAACAACCGTTCGCGGCAAAGAAAATCGGCGATGTAGGGTCCGACCGGAGCTTGGCGCACAAATTTAATGTTCGCGAGTTGGCGATTGCGCAACTGTTCCCACAGCCGCTTCTCAGCCAAACTTTCGTTGCGGCGCAGTTGCCGAGCTTCGTTCAACTTGGCTCCATCGCGCATGATGCGACTCCCCCTCACCTCCCCATCGCATTCCGCGATGGGTCCCTTCCTCTCCCGCAAGCGGGAGAGGACGATCAAGACAAACCTCCCGAAAGCGTCGGAACCTGCAATGCCTTGAAACCATAGTGCCTAAGCCAGCGCAGATCGGCTTCGAAGAAGGCGCGCAAATCGGGGATGCCGTATTTCAGCATGGCGAGGCGGTCGAGCCCCATGCCGAAGGCGAAGCCCTGGTATTTCGAGGGATCGAGCCCGCCCGCTGTGATGACATTGGGGTGCACCATGCCGGAGCCCAGGATTTCAAGCCACGATGAACCCTCGCCGATCTTAACCTGGCCCCCTTCCCATGAGCAATTGATGTCGACTTCCATCGAAGGTTCGGTGAACGGAAAATGCGAGGCGCGGAAGCGCATCTTCACATCGTCCAGTTCGAAGAAGCTCTTGCAAAACTCCGCAAGCACCCATTTGAGATGGCCCAGATGGGTGGTTTCGTCGATCACCAGCCCCTCGATCTGATTGAACATGGGCGTGTGCGTCATGTCGGAATCGCTGCGGAACGTGCGGCCCGGAGCGATGATACGAATCGGCGGCTTCTCGCTCAGCATGGTGCGGATTTGGACGGGGCTCGTGTGGGTACGGAGCAGCATGCGCGAGCCATCGGGCTTGCGGTTGAAATAAAACGTGTCGTGTTCCTGCCGTGCGGGATGCTCGGGCGGAAGGTTGAGCGCGGTGAAGTTGTGAAAATCGTCTTCGATGTGGGGGCCTTCGGCCACGGCGAATCCCAAATCGCCGAAAATCTGCACCACCTCTTCCCACACCTGGCTGACGGGATGAACAGTGCCTTGTGGTTGCTGGCGAACCGGCAGCGTTACGTCGATCTTCTCGGAGAGAAGTCGCTGCTCCAGCGCTGCGTCCTGCAATGCCGCCTTCCGGGCAGCAATGGCATTCGTCACTTTGTCCTTCAACAGATTGAGTGCGGCGCCCGCTTCCCGGCGTTCATCCGGACCCATACCCCCGAGAGACTTCATGCGCTCGGAGATCGAACCCTTCTTGCCCAGCGCCGCCACGCGCAACGCTTCAAGCGCCGCCTCGTCGGAGGCGGCAGCCACTTGATTCAGGATATCGTGTTCAAGCGAATGCAGACTCATGGCGCGCCCAGTTCCCTCCCCCTTGGGAGAAAGATCACTCTACTGGGCGGCCTTGGCCTTTTCCACCAGGGCGGTGAAGGCCCCCGCATCATGCACGGCGAGGTCGGCCAGCACCTTGCGGTCGACCTCGATCCCGGCCTTGGTCAGGCCGAAGATAAACCGGCCGTAGGTCAGGCCCTGCTCGCGGCTGGCGGCGTTGATGCGCTGGATCCACAGTGCGCGGAAATTGCGTTTCTTGTTGCGCCGGTCGCGGTAGCCATATTGCTCGGCCTTCTCGACCGCCTGCACGGCGACGCGAAAGATATTCTTGCGGCGGCTGAAATAGCCCTTGGCCTTCTTGATGACCTTCTTGTGGGCCTTGCGGGCAACGGTGCCGCCCTTTGAACGTGGCATGGGTGCTCTCCTTGATCAGCGCGCGTAGGGCAGGTGGATCCTGACCAATCCGGCATCGCCGGGGGACAGGATCGTGGTGCCGCGCTGGTTGCGGATCTGCTTCTTGGTGCGCTTGATCATGCCGTGGCGCTTGCCGGCCTGGCCGCCGCGGATCTTGCCGGAGGCCGTCACCTTGAACCGCTTCTTGGCGGAGGATTTCGTCTTCATCTTGGGCATTTGGCTTATCCTTATCTAAAGCATAGAGAAGCCGCCATGGCATGCCCTTTACAGGCCAGGCGGCTTGCAGAGGCGGGTTTAAGCAAACCCTGCGGGAAAATGCAAGTCAGTGCTGACTGCCGTGTCGTTTTGCGGCGCTACAGGGACGGCCGCTGAAAGGACGGGCAACATAGGCCGTGCTCACATTACCAAGATCATTCAGAGAGCCGTTATGACCGTCGCCGATATCAACGTCCGTCCCGACCGCATAGCGCTGGGTATCGTTTTAATCCTGATTTCGACGCTCTTCACCTCGCTCCAGGACGTCATATTCAAATACAACAGCGCGGACATGACACTGTGGCAGCTCTACGTTCTGCGCTCAGTATTCCTGATCCCGGCGTTACTGGTCATTGCGTTCACTTGGGGCGACGGACTCGCGACATGCTACCAGTCGTTACGATTGTGGCCAATGCTTCGCGCTGTGCTGTTCGTTCTTATGTACTTTTCCTTGTATGCGGCGATACCGGTCCTCCCGCTTTCAACCGTTGCAGCAGGCATATATACCGCGCCCCTGTTCATTGCGGCACTTTCAGCGCTGCTCATTGGCGAACCCGTGCGCCGGCGCGGCTGGCTCGCCATCGCAATCGGGTTTGCTGGCGTACTTGTGATCCTGAGGCCGGGAACCGAAGCTTTCACATGGCTGATAATTTTGCCCATTATGGCAGGGTTTTTCTATGCGCTTTCGGCACTGGTTACCAGGAGCAAGTGCCGTACCACGCCCCCGGCCTCACTTGCCTTGTCCCTGAGTTTTGCTCTTTTGCTCACTGGCGCCCTAATCAGCGCGGTCGTATACATTTGGCAACCGGCCCCGGCCCAAGTGGCGGTTTCCCCCTTCTTGTTTGGACCATGGAGCGCACTCGATCTGCCGCAATGGGGATTTATCGCAATGTTGGCGGCGCTTATGGTCGGCAATGGCTTGGTGCTGCCCGCGGCATATCAATCCGCCCCATCCGTTATTATCGCCACATTCGACTATTGTTACCTGATCTTTGCAACCGTGTTTGGTTTTGTCATCTTTTCCGAAATTCCAGATAGCCAGACCATCATCGGCATGCTCATGATTGCCGGAGCTGGTTTGATGGTTGCCCGCGCTTGAATCGGTTCTTAACTGTCAGCGGGGCGAGGACCATGACGATCTGGCGGCCTTCGAAACGGGTTCCGACTCAACCTCGATCTCGCCAGTATCCTTCTTGACGCGATCGAGAAAAAGCTGGCCCAATTATTGTTCAGCAAATCTATACTGACATTCATGCCTGTGCCTGACCATCAGACGAATATTGTGGGGATGCCTGCGCCTCTGCACTTGGAGGCCGCGGGCGTCAGCTTTCCCATGGTTGTTGCTGGTGAAGGGCCTCCAATCCTTTTCGTGCACGGCGCCTGGGCCGATTTACGGATTTGGTGCGGCTTTTGGAAGCAAATTTCAGAAAGGCACAAGTTTCTGGCAATAACCCAAAGGCATTTCGGCCGCGAGGTCTGGCCAAGCACAAGACCCTTTTCGCGTGCCGTACATACGAACGATTTGATCGCCGTGCTAAGAGCCATGAACACCTCCGTGCATCTGGTGGGATGGTCCTATGCCGGCGCCATTCTTTTACGGACAGCCTGCGAAGTACCGGAATTGGTACGCAGCCTGGTGATCTTTGAACCATCCTTCGAGTCGGAGGCGCCACCAAAGGACAACGAGAAGCTCCTTCGCGCTCGCGAGGTATTCTGGCGGGAGCTCGAGCCCGCATACGCCGTTGCAGGGTCCGGTGATCTACATTTAGCGATGCGACTTGGTATCGAGATCGTCTTCGGACTGGGACGGGGTGGCTTCGAGGCGCTCGATCCGAGGGTTCAGGGAGTTTTTCTCGATAACGCCCATACAATGATTCCGGACCTGAAAGCTCCCGCTGCGGAACCGTTGACAAAGGCCGAGTTGGGTATGGTCACATGTCCCACTCTAATTTGTTGTGGTGAGCGTACCCATGCGCAGTACCAGCTGATGGCGGAGTCTACGCTAAGCGGCCTGGCAAATGGGTCTATCCGGCGGTTTGCCGGGTTCGGCCATGGCGTTCCCGTTCAGGCGCCAAACCATTTTGCCGAAGTCGTGCTTGATTTTGTGGACGCAGTCCTGGTGTAATTCTGGTTGTCGCTCAGCGTGAGGATTGTGGGAATTAGCGCGGCGCCAGGACCATGACGATCTGGCGGCCTTCGAAGCGGGGTTCGGATTCGACCTTGGCGATCTCGCCCGTGTCCTTCTTGACGCGGTCGAGCAGGAGCTGGCCCAGTTCCTGGTGGGCCATTTCGCGGCCGCGGAAGCGCAGCGTCAACTTCACCTTGTCGCCTTCCTCGAAGAAGCGTCGGATCGAGCGCATCTTCACGTCATAGTCGTGGTCGTCGATCATCGGGCGCATCTTGATCTCCTTGATCTCGATCACCTTCTGATTCTTGCGGGCCTCGTTGGCCTTCTTCTGTTCCTGATATTTGTATTTGCCGTAGTCGAGGATCTTGGCGACCGGCGGCTTGGCGTCGGGGGAAACCTCGACCAGATCGAGATTGGCCTCCTCGGCCATCATCATGGCCTGGCGGATCGGCACCACGCCCACGTTCTCACCGTTAGCGCCAATGAGGCGCACTTCGCGCGCATCGATACGGTGGTTGATCCTGTGTCCTTCTTCCTTCTGCGGGGGGGCGGCTCCGCGCGCTGTCGATGGCCTCCGGGGTGGCATGCTCAAGTGTCGGTTGTCTCCCTGTGAATGGGTCTTGCTCGCTATAGACAGCGAAGTG
>JBGTNZ010000056.1:0-3758 GCA_041742805.1 Aestuariivirga sp. | reverse complement strand
ACCATCGTCTGCGCCGGCAAGGGCAAGAACAATCCGCTGAACTTTAGCGCGGTTCCCGCCGATTACGAAAAGGAAGCGCGCGAGCGCAACATGAACGCCCGCATGCTGGTGGAATTCGTCGATGGCTCCAAGACCATGATCGAGATGGTGGCCATCGCCAATTGCACGGGGCTCGTACCCGATTGCCCCGGCATGCACGGGCCCGCCGCCACGCGCGAAGAGCTCGCCTCCGTCCTTATTCCGAAATCCCATGGCGGCGTTCTGTCGAAGCCGGGCTGTGTCGATTATTCCATCGGCAAGGGTGTGGCACCCGGCGTGTTTTGCATCGTGGAGGGGAAACATCCGCGTGTCCTCGAGCGCATGGTCGATCTCAAGGTCGGCAAAGGACCATTTTTTACAATTTTTCGCCCCTATCATTTGACTAGCCTTGAAGTTCCGCTGTCGGCGGCGCGCGCCGTGCTGCACGGCCGCGCCGACATGGTGCCGCTCGATCATCCGGTGGCGGAAGCGGTCACGATCGCCAAGCGCAATTTGAAACCGGGCGAGACGCTCGGCAAGATCGGCGAAACCGGATACCGCGCCTGGGCCATGACGGCGGGCGAGGCCCGCAACGCCAATGCCATTCCCTTAGGCCTTGCCGAAGGTGCGCGGGTGGTCAAGCCTGTCAAGGCCGGCGAATATCTGACCTACGGCAATTGCGTTCCCGACGATGCACTGATCGTTACGCAAATCAGGAAACGTCTCGACCAGGCCGATGCCCGGATGCACACACTGTAAATCTTCTTCCCGCCGGGTCGCGTGTGCCGGCCAGTCCTCCTCTTTCGTCACCCCGGGTCCAGCTTTTAGTTTGAACTACAATGGTGTTAGATCGTTATGCCATTTGCAAGCTGGATTCCGGCTTTCGCAGGAATGACGGGATAAGGGGAATGATTCCGGCCAGTCCTGCTCTTTCGTCACCCCGGCGGAAGCCGGGGTCCAGCTTTTCGTTTGAACTACAATGGTGTTAGATAGTTTATGCCATTTGGAAGCTGGATTCCCGCTTTCGCTGGAATGACGGGATAAGGAGGAATGATTCAAGCTGCGGGCAAGGCCCAGATGACGCCGCGCCAGGCGTGGCTTCCGCGCTGGATGACGTCCGAGCATCCGCTGCCGTGGTTGTTGCCTGCTTCGGCGTTGATGATTGTGTTCGGCATTTATCCCCTCGTCTATGCGTTTTGGTTGTCCCTGCACAAGCGTAACCCGGTGCTCCGCAAGAATGTTTTCGATCCCGCGCACAATTGGCTGAAGGCCGCGGCGGACGACCGGGTCTGGGATGCCATCGTCACCACCTTCACCTACACCGGCATCGCCTTGGCCATCCAGTTGGTGCTGGGTATGGCGATAGCGTTGCTCCTCGATACCGACCGCAAGGGTTACGGCATTCTGCGCGCCATGATGACACTGCCGCTGGTGGTGCCGCCCGCGGTGACGGCGATGATGTTCCTCCTGATGCTCGACGGCTCGTTCGGGGTTCTCAGCCGCGCGCTTTATGAAACGGGGTTGTGGTCGCCCCAGTTTCCGATTCTCGCCACGAGCTCGTCGGCACTCGCAGGCGTGTTGCTTGCCGACATCTGGCAGTGGACGCCCTTCATGGTGCTGATCATGATGGCGGGCTTGCGCTCCTTACCGAAGGAGCCCTTTGAGGCCGCAGCGATCGATGGCGCGACTGCCACCCAGGCCTTCATCCGGCTCACCCTCCCGATGATGTCCAGGGTGATCGCCATTGCCGTGCTGATACGCGGCGTCGATCTCTTCCGCATCTTCGACTACGTCAAGGTGATGACCGATTCAGGCCCCGGCACCGCCACCGAAACGCTGACCTCCTATGCTGGACGCATCTATTTCATCGGCGACTTCCCCTATGCCTCGACACTGTCGCTGTTGACACTCATTCTGGTGATCGTGGCATCGACCCTGTTCATGCGGATTTTCCGGGTGAGACTGTGATGGAACAGTCATTGGCCAAGCGCACGCTCCGCGACGTTGCCGCCGTTTCCGTCGTCGGCCTTTTCATGTTTCCGTTGCTGTGGTGGGCGCTCACCTCCATCAAGCCCATGTATGCGATCTTCGACAAGGACCGGGTGGTATGGTTCGATTTCGTGCCGACGCTCATCAACTACGCGGTGGTACTACTCGGCTGGTCGCGCGCCGAACTTGCCATCGACAGCGGCTCGACCTTTGGCGTCGGCGGCACCAGTTCCTACGACTCTCGCCAGACGATGATCGACTCGGTGGTCATCTCCGTGGGATCCACCGCGCTCACCATGATGATCGCCGTGTTCGCGGCCTATGCCCTGTCGCGCATGGCTTTCAGGGGCCGCAACGGCTATCTCAACTGGGTTCTGGGCCAGCGCTTCATGCCGCCCATCGCCATCATCGTGCCGCTGGTCACCATGTACAAGGTGGCGGGCATGCGCGACACCGACAATCTCTTCCTAGGCTACGTGGGCTTGATCTTCATCCACGCGCTGATCAATCTGCCCATCGCCGTGCTGCTGATGAAATCCTTCTTCGACGATGTGCCGAAGGACGTGGACGAAGCGGCAATGATCGATGGCGCCACGCGCTGGCAAACCTTCGGCAAGATCGTGCTGCCGATGGTGCGCGGGGGGATCGCCGCAGCGGCGGTTCTCTGTTTTATTTTCTCCTGGACCGAATTCCTGCTATCCCTGTTTCTGACAACGATTATCCGCACGGTCCCGGTCAAGATATCGACTTTCGTCACTTCGACGGGTTCGGAATGGGGGTTCATCTCGGCACTTGGCACCGCCGCCATCGTGCCGGGTTTCATCTTCATCCTGCTCGTGCAACGCCATCTGGTCCGCGGCCTCACTCTGGGCTCTCTGAAGGAGTAAGACCGCGAACGAGACGAACAACAAAACCTTGGGAGGATCAAATGAGTTTCAGGTACCACGACAAGCTCTCCTTCATCAGCGATGCGGCGCGGGACTTTGCGGCGCGGCGCATCAGCAAGCGCGACTTCCTGCGCAAAACCGCCTTGGCCGGCATCGGTTTCTCGGCCTTCGCTGCGGGAATGCTGGGCTCAGGCCGCCGCCGCGGGGCTCCGTTCTCCGGCACGCCCGCCGAAGCGCAAACGCCCGATGATGTCGCCAAGTGGCTCAAGGACGTGGGCGGCCAGTTCAAGGGTGCGAAGGTGCGCTACACGTCGGAAGCAACGCCTCCGACCGTCGTGCTCAACCAGATCAAGAACGAGTTCACCGAGCTCACCGGCATCGAGGTTGAGGTCGAAATCGTGCCCCTCGAACAGGTGCTAGCCAAGGCCACGCAGGATGTGCAGGGCCAGCTTGGCACCTACGATGTCTATTATCTCGACCAGTCGTGGGTCGCGACGTTCTCGGAAGACACCATCGATCCGCAGCAATATTACAAGGACAAGCCCGAACTCGCGATGCCGGACTTCGACTGGGAGGATTTCTCCAAGCCTCTGGTCGATGGTCTCGCCATGTATAACGGCAAAATGGTGGGCGTTCCTTTCGATATTCCGATCTTCATCACCATGTACCGGAAGGACATCCTCGAGAAGCACAAGATTACACCGCCCACCAACTTTGACGAGTTCACCGCGGCGGTAAAGATGATCACCGAGGCGGAAAAGGCCAATGGCATCTACGGCACAGGTTGCCAGGCCAAATCTGGTCACTACTCGCTGGAGTGCGACTGGACGGCGGCCGTGTGGGGTCATGGCGGCTCGATCTTCG
>JBGTNZ010000055.1:0-6597 GCA_041742805.1 Aestuariivirga sp. | reverse complement strand
CGGCCTTTTCGAGAATGAGAGCACCCAACGCGATATCGCTGGTGGCAAGGCCCCGATGCCAGAAAAGAATGGTCTCGTCGTCCGAGACGCGTCCCGGCATAAGCCCCGCACAGATTTCACCGATCTCGGCATGCACGGTTTCGGGCGAAACTTTGCCGGCATTGATATGGGGCCGGAGCGCGCCGAAGGGACCGGCCAGCATCTGGCCCCGATCATCGACCACGATCTTGTCCATCCGGTCGGTGAGATCAAGCTCAAGCGCGCTCATGGTGCCATAGGGAATGATCAGTGCGCCGGGTTTCACCCAAGATGATTTCAGCAGCGGGGTGGGCGCATCGAGACGCGAAGCTTCCACCAGAATATCCGCATTGGCGAAACAGCTCTCCCAGTCCTCCGTCGCGATGACGGTTTTGCCGAGATCAGCCGTCAGGCGCTGGGCGAAAGCGTTCCGGCTTTCAGGCCGTCGTGAATGGACGCGGATTTCGGCGAAATTGAAAAGCCGGTCGAGCAACCGGATGTTCCAGTAAGAGGTGCCGCGGGCGCCGACATGGCCGAGGATGCGCGAGTTGGATCGGGCTAAATGCTTGGCGCCAATCGCCGTGAGGGCGCCAGTGCGCATGTCGGTGATGGCAGTCGCGTCGATGATGGCGCGCGGCATGCCGGTGCGGGGATCGAAGAGATTGAGGATGGCCATTTCCGAGGGCAGGCCTGATTTATAATTTTCGTGATAGTCTCCTACGACCTTGACGCCCGCAAGATCGAGCGGCGCCACATAGCCCCGCAAAATATTGAAATGGCCGTTGAACTTTTTATCGGGAATGAGATGCGAGCGCGGCTCGATCACCGTCTCGCCCCGCCCCGCCGCCACTAACCCCTGTTCAACCGCCGCCAGAATCTCCCCGTCGGTGAGCGCAATCCTCTCGATGTCCCGGCCATTGAGATAAGTGATGTTGATTGCGGTCATTTTCTTTTCTTCCTCCCTCCCCCTTGCGGGGAGGGTAGGGTGGGGGTCGGGTAGTCTCACAGAATTTCTCTGAATCTTTTTGATAGGCCGGAGCGACCCCCACCCTTAATCCCTCCCCACAAGGGGGAGGGAGATTAGACCGGAGGAAGCCGCGCGAGTATTGCCATGGCGGCCGCGGGATTGCGAGTCTTGAAACCGCTGATTACATAAAGGAAAACATCGCCCGTCTCATTGCCTGACGTCCATTGTTGAACTTGATCGGCCCATTTTTGCAAATCGGGTTCCGCATAACCCCGAGGCTCGGTCTCCTTGGTCCCCATGATGCGGGCATATACGAAGGGCGCGGTGATATTGCTGATCTGCGGGAAGGCGGAGTCCGCGGCCATCACGATGGCCACGCCATATCGCCGCGCCAGGGTGATAAATTCCGGCGCGTTGAAACTTTCGTGGCGGATTTCGATGGCATGACGGACACTCCTGCCTTCCACCGTCTTCGGAAGCAGCTTCAGGAATTCCTCAAAATCGCCGGGCTCGAATCTCTTGGTGGGCAGGAATTGCCAGTTGATGGGGCCAAGCTTTTCCTTGAGCTCCATCACGCCGCTCGTAAAGAAGCGCTTGATGGAGACTCCAGCTTCGGCAAGCACACGCCGGTTCGTCGCAAACCGCGGCCCCTTCACCGCGAAGACGAAACCCTCGGGTGTTTCCTCGCGCCATTTGGCGAAGCTCTCCGGTTTCTGCGAGCCATAATAGGTGCTGTTGATCTCGATCGAGGTGAGGTTGCGGCTGGCATATTCCAGCTCACGCCGTTGTGCGAGGCCCTGAGGATAGAAGCTCCCGCGCCAGGGTTCATAATTCCATCCGCCTACCCCGATATGGATATGAGATTTCTGCGTCACCGAAAGGCTTACTGCGCGGCCGCGGTTGCTTCGTGCGGTGACCATGGCATGGCGAGATCGAATTCGAGGCCGGCCTTATCGAACTGGATTTTCATGGAAACGCCCGCTTGGCCATCGAACAGCCTTTCCATGAGGATCGAGCCAAAGCCTTGACGTGTTGGCTCCCGGACCGGCGGCCCGCCACGCTCGCGCCATTGCAGATTAAAGGTGCGGTTGCCGTCGGCGCTGTCCTCAACCGACCAGTCCACCGCCAAACGCCCCGCGGGAACTGAAAGCGATCCATATTTGGCCGCATTCGTCGCCAGTTCATGAAACGCCATGCCGAGCGACAACGCCGTCTGCGACGGCAGGTCGATCGGCGGCCCCCGGAAAACCACCCGCTCCCCCTTGCCATCGTCGAACCCGCTGATCTCGTTGGTGAGGATATCGAGAAGGCCGATGCGGCTCCATTTGTGGGAGACGAGCAGCGTGTGGGTCTTGCTGAGGGAGACGATGCGGCTGTTGAATGCGTCGCTGAAGGATTCGACGTCGGTTGCCGTCCGTTTCGTCAAATTGGCGATGGCCTTGACGGTCGCCAGCGTATTTTTCACGCGGTGATGCAGTTCCTGCATCATGATCTCTTGCTGCTCCTCGGCAAGCTTGTGCTCGGAAATATCCATGACAACGCCGACCAGGCGCGCCGGGCGGCCCTCCGCATCGAACTCGGGCCTGGCTCTTGCGTCACACCACACGATCGAGCCGTCTAGCCCCAAAGTCCGATAGACATGACGATAGGGAGCGCCCGTCTCCTGCGAACGCCGCAACTCCGTTTCGGTCGCCTGCCGGTCGCCGGGATGCACGGAGGCCAGCATTCCCTCTAGCGTTACATCGCTGGCGCCGGGGTCAAAGCCAAGCAGCCGAACGTGCTCCTTCGACCAGGAAACTTTGCCCGTCGAAAAATTCCAGTCCCACGTGGCCAGTTGCGCCACGTCCACCGCCATCTTCAACCGCGCGCTGGAGACGGCAAGTTCCGCAGTGCGCTCGTCCACGCGGCGCTCGAGTTCTTGGTTGAGTTTTTCAAGCTCCTGGGTTTTGCGATAAAGCTCCGCGAAAACCTTGACTTTGGCGCGCAGCAGTTCGGGAACAACCGGCACCGGGACATAATCGACAGCACCCAGATGATAGCCGCGCAGGCGGTCCGCATCCGCCATCTGCACGGCGGAAACGAAAATGATGGCGGTCTTCTTGAACCGGGGATGCTCACGGATCATTTCGGCGAGCTGGAACCCATCCAGATCCGGCATAACGACGTCGATGAGGATGACCGCGACTTCATTCTTGAGAAGCTGCTCCAGCGCCTCGCGCGCATTATTGGCGCGGATCAGCTCTTCCCCAAGCTCGCTCAACACGGTTTCATAGCTGAGCAGCTTGGCCGGCTGATCGTCCACAAGCAGTATCTTTACCGGGTCTGCCGTCTGCATTTCGTCAACCAAATCTTCTCCCTCTCCACAAGGGGGAGGGAGAAAACTGCAATACTATTTTTGTGATTCGATTCAAAACCGTGGCCTACCGGTGCAACCACATGCGGAGCGCCGATAGCAACTGTTCGGTGTTGACGGGTTTGGCGAGATAGTCGGACGCGCCGGCCTCCAGGCATTTCTCCCGGTCGCCCTTCATGGCCTTTGCCGTCAGCGCGATGATGGGCAGGCGCCGGAACGAGGCATCGCTTCTGACCGCATGGATGGTTTGATAACCGTCCATCTCCGGCATCATGATATCCATGAGGACGATGGCGAGATCGGGGGTCGCCTCGATCAGTTCGATGGCCTCTTTGCCCGTCGTTGCCGTCAGCACTTGCATGCCGCGCCGTTCAAGCACGCTGCCGAGCGCAAACAAGTTGCGGGCATCATCATCGACCAGCAGCACGGTCCGCCCGATTAGATCGTCGTCCGAGCTGTACAGCCGTTCGATCATGTTCTGCTTTTCGATCGGCAACTCGCCGATCACCCGGTGCAGGAACAACGCGGTTTCGTCGAGCAGCCGGTCCGGCGACTCGACACCCTTGACAACGATGCTGCGCGCCAGCGCATGAAGCTGCGCGTCTTCCTCAGCCGAAAGTTCGCGGCCGGTGAACACGACCACGGGAATATCGGCGAGTTCCTCATGCCGGGAAAGCTCCTCGAGCACCTCGAAACCCGTCATGTCGGGCAGCCTGAGATCGAGCACGATGCAATCGGCGGGCGCTGCATGCAGCTTGTCGAAAGCCGCGGCCCCCGTCGATGCCGTATCGATTTCAATATCGTCGTGCGCCAACAGCTCGGTGATGCCAAGTTGCTCCGCCGGATTGTCCTCCACCACCAGCAAGCGCTTGCGGCGGGGCTCGGCGTAGGTCTTGATCCGGGCAAGGGCCGCGCCGATGCCGTCGCTGGAAGCGGGCTTCGTCATGAAGGAGAAGGCGCCCCGCGCCAGCCCATGCTGGCGGTCCTCGTCGAGAGTGATCATCTGCACCGGAATGTGCCGCGTGGCTGAAGCCTTTTTCAATTGGCTGAGCACCGACCAGCCTAGCATGTCGGGCAGAAACACATCGAGCGAGATGGCCGATGGCAGATATTCTTGGGCAAGCTGAATGGCGTCGGCGCCCCGCGAGGCGACGATCACCTTGAACCCATTGTCATGGGCAAGATCGACCAGTACGCGTGCATAATGCGGATCATCCTCGACGATCAGCAGCGTCCTGTCGCCTTGCTCGATCGCCGCCCGATCATCGGGTATCATTTCGGGGATGGGATCGATCGGCGTCTCGGCCGTATGGCCTTCGATTTCCGCTGGCCTGTTGGCCTTGATGCCCCGGCGTGTCACTTCCGGCCCCACATATCTCACCGGCAGATAAAGCGTGAACGTGCTGCCGACGCCGGACGAGCTTCTCAGATGGATCTCGCCGCCCAACAGATTGGCGAGTTCGCGGCTGATGGCAAGGCCAAGCCCCGTGCCGCCATACCGGCGGGAGGTTGAGGCGTCCGCCTGCTGGAAGGCCTCGAAGACGATCTTCTGCTTTTCGGAGGGACTGCCGATACCGGTGTCAACGACTTCGAATGCGACGATTTCCGCCGCCTGCCGCAGCATCGGATGGGCCGCACTGAATCCGGAGATGACGGCTGAAACCGAGAGCCGCACCCCGCCGTGGTCGGTGAACTTGAAGGCGTTCGACAACAGGTTTTTCAGAACCTGCTGCAACCGTTTCGGGTCGGTCGTCATCGAGCGTCCAAGTTGCGGATCGATCTGCAAATCGAAGGAAAGTCTGCGCCGTTCAGCTTCGTGGCGGAACGGCCGGGCAATCATCTCGGCCAGGTTGGTGAACGCCACTTCTTCAATATCGACGCTCACTGTTCCCGACTCGATCTTGGAGAGATCGAGAATATCGCTGATCAGATTGAGAAGATCCGTGCCGGCGCCATGGATGGTGCGGGCGAATTCCACCTGCTTGGGCGAGAGATTGCCTTCCGGATTGTCGGTCAGCTGCTGGCCAAGGATCAGGATGCTGTTGAGCGGTGTGCGCAATTCATGGCTCATATTGGCCAGGAATTCCGATTTATAACGAGATGTTAGCGCCAGTTCCGAAGCCTTTTCCTCAAGGGCGCCGCGAGCCTGCTCGATTTCCTCGTTCTTGCGTTCGACTTCGACATTGCGCTCGGCCAATTGCTGGGCCTTTTGCTCGAGCTTTTCGTTGGTCTGCTGCAATTCTCCTTGTTGCGTCTGCAATTCGGCGGCGAGCGTTTGCGATTGCTCGAGCAGGGATTCCGTCTGCATCGTCGCTTCGATGGAGTTGAGCAGAATGCCGATGCTGGCCGTCAACAAGTCCAGGAACTGCAATTGAGCGGCATCGAACTCATGCAGGGACGAAAGGGAAATCACGGCCTTGATGCGGTCTTCGAACACGACCGGAAGCACCACGATCGAGCGTGGCAGAACGTCAAGCGACACCGAGCCGATGCGCGGCGTATCCGCCGGGATGTCTTCGATGAGGAGGCGGCGCTTGTCCCTCGCGCATTGACCGATAAAGCTATGGCCAAGCTTGATCTCGACGGGGTAGGGCGATTGGTGATGGTCGGCGTAGGCCGCCATCAGTTGCAATTGCGATCCGCCTTCGCCGGCCATCTGATAGATCAACCCATGGTGCGCCTTGACCAGCGGCACCAGTTCCGACAGCAGCAATTGTCCCACGGTCGCCAGATCGCGCTGGCCTTGCAGCATGTTGGTGAACTTGGCGAGGTTGGTCTTGAGCCAATCCTGTTCGGAATTGCGCTCGGTGGTTAGGCGCAAATTGTCGATCATGGTGTTGATGTTGTCTTTGAGCTCGGCCACTTCGCCGCGCGCCTCGACCTGGATCGAGCGGGTGAGATCGCCCTTGGTAACGGCGGTCGCCACTTCGGCAATGGCGCGCACCTGGGTCGTCAAGTTGGCGGCGAGCAGATTGACGTTGCCGGTCAAATCCTTCCAGGTGCCGGCAGCACCCGGCACGTTGGCCTGGCCGCCCAAGCGTCCTTCGACGCCGACTTCGCGCGCCACGCTGGTCACCTGATCGGCGAAGGTCGCGAGCGTGCCCGTCATGTTGTTGATGGTTTCGGCAAGTGCCGCCACCTCGCCCTTCGACTTCACCGTGAGGTTCTGCTTCAAATCGCCGTCGGCAACGGCCGTCACCACTTTCACGATGCCGCGCACCTGCTCGGTCAAATTGGCCGCCATAACGTTCACGGTGTC
>JBGTNZ010000054.1:0-4276 GCA_041742805.1 Aestuariivirga sp. | reverse complement strand
GCCGCCCCAGGAGCCGCCCTTCTCATAGTCGATGGCATAGACATAATAGTAGCGCGCGATCAGCGCGCCCTTGAGCAGCGTCAGGCATTTCTGCGCGTCGATGGTCCACCAGCCTTCGCTGGCCCAGCCATCCTTGTCCTTATAGCCGATGGCGACGCCGACCCGGCTCGTGGTGTTGTTGCACATCTTAAGATCGGCCTTCGCCTCGATCGTCATGGCGCCAAACAGCGTCAGCGCTCCCGCGAGAACCAGCAATTTCCGAACCATCCCGCCTTCTCCCCAAGGGTAACCCCCAGGCCATCGGTCATAACACCAACCGCGCCCGAAACAACTTAATATCCCGGCGATAAGTTTGGCAACAAGATGGCTGGCCCCTCAAAATCAGATGTGGATGACGGGCGGGAACGGCTGGCAAGGGCAACCGAACCCTTTAGAAGAGAGGACACCCATGGATATCGATGACAAGACCAGAACCGAACTTGAAGCGGCCGTTTTCCGGAGGCTGGTCGAGCATTTGCGCCAGCGCCCCGAGGTTCAGAACATCGACTTGATGAATCTCGCGGGCTTCTGCCGCAACTGCCTGTCGAACTGGTTCGAGAACGCGGCCAAGGCCGAAGGCCTCAACGTCGCCCGCGATGAGGCGCGCCACATGGTCTACGGCATGCCTTACGAGGAGTGGAAGGCCAAGCATCAGAGCGAAGGAAAGAAGCCATTATGACGGACACCAAAACCACTTTCGCCCAAGGCCAGCTGCGCGGCCTCGTCGAGCGCATCGAGCGGCTCGAGGAAGAAAAGAAAACCATCGCGGGCGACATCAAGGAAGTCTACGCCGAAGCCAAGGCCAACGGCTTCGACACCAAGATCCTGCGCAAGGTGGTCTCGCTCCGCAAAAAGGAAGCCGCCGAACGCGAAGAGGAACAATCCCTCCTCGACATCTACATGCAAGCCCTCGGCATGCTCCCCGAAGAAGCCGAACAGGCCGCGTAACGTCCGCCCAATAACCCCTTCCCCCCTCGCGGGGGAAGGTGGCGCGTAGCGCCGGATGAGGGGGCTGTTTCAGCGAGTCAGGTGTCGAGGAATGGGACTCGCTGAACCAGCCCCCCGCATCCGTCTCGCGCCTGCGGCGCGATCCACCTTCCCCCGCGAGGGGGAAGGAAGGAAAAAGGAAAAGGATTTCCTTACCCAGCCGCTATTCAGAAGAGAGGCTACTGGTGTTCGAGAGAGCCTAGCGTGATCCCTGAAAAGCTCAACGCCTTCGGCAGGTTGCCCTTGCCCTGGCGGTTGACGCTCAGCCTGTCGCCCTTGCCGGAGGAGGGCTGCGGCATTTCCGCGGCTTCAGCGCTGCCCGGCAGGATGCCGGCGATGCGGTCGGCGAAGGTGCGGGGCTCGCCGTCGCGGCGGACGGCTTGATCGCCGTTGAAAATCACCTGCCGCGGCCACCAGAACAAATCGGCGCCCGCCGATGCCGTCGTGATGCTCTTGATGATCGGAACGCCCGGGTCCGCGCCGTCGCGTAACGTGCTGGCGAGATCGCCCTTGCCGTCAGCCGTCGAGATCGTATCGTAAAGCGTCAGCTCCGCCATGGTTTCGGGCGCCTCGAGCGCGCCGATGCTGTCGTTCACCGGAGAATTCTGCTTCACCATCACGTCCGGCGGCGCCGAGGCCGGTTCGATCTTCATATTCATCGCCGCCATCATCAGGACTTCGATGGGCTTGGGGCGGGGCCTTGGAATGGGATCGGCGACGGTGGCTTTGGCAATCACCGGTGCTGCCGCTGGCTTGGGCTTGCTCGCCGCAACGGTCATTTCCGCCAATTCCTCGTCGTCCTCATAGTCGACTTCGGCCGCGATCTTGGCCTCCGTCACCTGCTGGGAGGGAGCGTTTGAAATCGATTCGGCGAGCAGCACCTGGTCCTCGCGGTTGAGCCTGGCGCCAACGGTCTTGCGATAATCGCGCATAATTCCAGCCATTTCGCGCGCACTGATGCCGGGCCCCCAATGGCGCACACGGCCCGAATCGACATGGAGGAAGCCCGTGGGACCGGCGGAGCCCCGGTAGTAGCCAACGCCCCCCACCTTGCGCACCAGCGCGCTGTTGCGCATCTTGAGGGTCGGCACGTCCGGGAAGAAGATGTCGATGGCCTTGCCCTGGATATGCTGGCTCTTCTTGGCGACGTTGCGCCCGATCTTTTTCAGGAAGCCGTTGGTTTTGGCCGAGCGATAGCCGCTCACGATGTTGACCGGCGCCTTCGACCCCAGATCGGCGTGAAGCTCCCAGACAAGATCGATGGTCT
Source organism: Aestuariivirga sp. (assembly GCA_041742805.1). Classification (GTDB taxonomy): domain Bacteria; phylum Pseudomonadota; class Alphaproteobacteria; order Rhizobiales; family Aestuariivirgaceae; genus Aestuariivirga. Next base: position 1,983 of record JBGTNZ010000054.1, on the reverse strand, counting down.
TGGGATCGATGGTGATCGCCTCATCGCGGCGCCAATCGCGCAGGATATGATTTAGTTTCTTCATGGCCGAAGGAACGTAGCGGCCGTTCACCATATAGGTAACGGTCAGGCTTTCCTTGGTATGGATGTGATGGAGGGCGATGGTGCGCGTTTCACCGCCGGATATGGCGGGGGCGCCAAAACCCACCCAGGCGCCTGCCGCAAGGATGACTGCAATCGCCGAGGAAGCGAGAGCATTGTTGAGACGCGATGTCGATAACCGTTGTCGTCCGGTGATTCTGACCAAACCTTATCCCCACTTACACTTTCGGGAATATGTCCCGATTTTCCCTCTGGCTTCCCCGTCCAGGTCACACAAGGCTTGAAGCCCGCTTACACCCATTCCGGAACTCAAACAAGGATTAGACTACCGCCCGAAAATCCGCTCCTTCCTAATGTGGAAGAGCATCATTAACAATGGCTTAACTTGAGTCAACCCTGAAAAAATTTGGCGTTATGGTCTTATTTCCCTCATCCAGCTTTCGCCGGAATGACGATTCTCCTGCCGTCACCCCGACGAAAGTCGGGGTCCAGTCTTTTAGTGTGGATATTCGGCTTAGCATGTGATCCGAAGACTGGATTCCGGCTTTCGCCGGAATGACGGATAGGGGTGAGACTCGCGCTTCTATCCGTCTCTTACCGCTGGGCCAGCAGCGTGGCGGTCATGGCTTTTTCCATGGTGGCGTCGCGGCCGTAGATATCGTCATAATACTGTATCTTGCCGGTGCTGTCGGGCCAGGCGGTGAAATAGGTGATGTGAACCGGCACCTTGCTGGCAAGGGCCACCGTCTGGCTGTCCCGGCTGTCCGTATTGGCGTCGATCTTCCCGCGTTCCCATCCGAGCAGGACGGTGGCGAATTCGCGGGGGTTTTCCACCCGGATGCAGCCATGGCTGAAGGTCCGCACATCCTTCTCGAACAAGTCCTTGGTGGGCGTGTCGTGCATGTAGATGTTGTGGCTGTTGGGGAAGAGAAATTTGAGTTCGCCCAGCGCATTGTCGTCGCCCGGCGGCTGCTGGATGTTGAAGGGAACCTTGCCGCTGTAATTCCACCAGTCGATGTTGCGCGAAGCAATCTGCTTGCCATTGGGCGTCGTCACCCTGAAGCCGATGCGGTCAAGGTAGCCAGGGTCATCGCGGAGTTTCGGCAGATATTCATTGGCGATGATGGAGGGCGGAACGCCCCAGGACGGGTTGAAAACCACCGTCTCGATTTCATCGTGGAAGGAGGCGGTCTGGGTGTCCTTTTTGCCGACGATCACCTTGCTCCGCCAGACTTCCGATTGGCCGTCCATGACGCGGACCTGAAAAGCCGCCTGATTGACGAAGACATGGCGGGCGCCAAGGTTCTTCGGCAGCCAGCGAAGCCGTTCCATATTATCGGCCAGCCGCGCGATATCGCGCTCCTCGTTCTGGGTGTTAAGCGCGTTCACCGTGCTATCATCCAGCCGGCCCGTGGCCTTTATCCCGGCGGTTGTCTGGAATTTCTTCAAGGCGTCGGCCAAATCGGAATCAAGCATATCATCCGTGACGTCGGCAATTGCAGCGGCGCTGAGATTGGCAAGGCGCTCGCGAACCGCGGGGATGCGGCTGTCGGCCTGGCCCAGCTTTACGCGCGGGCCCTTTTCGATGGGTACGAATGACTTGTTTGCCTGTTCCTTGCGGAGTTCGGCCAGTTCGGCCTTCATAATACCATAAGCGCGGTGCTGCGGCTGCAGGTTCTGGAGATATCTTGCCGGGAAAAAGGATTTGCCCAGCATGTTCATGGCATCGCCCGCGGCGACGCGCTCCGGCGCGATGTCGTTGTAGCGTGAGAGGCGCTTGGGATCGAACTGGCCGCCCGAAGCGTCGCGCGCATATTTCAGCGCCATGGCCGTGAGGCCCAGATCAAAACGCGCAAGGGCTGCCAGATCGCCCGCCGGTATCATGTCCACCGCGCCGAAATC
>JBGTNZ010000053.1:0-6252 GCA_041742805.1 Aestuariivirga sp. | reverse complement strand
AACCATTATGACGGATCCGGATCTGGCTGATGCCACCTATATCGAGCCCATTACCCCTGAAGTTGTGGCGAAGATCATCGAAAAGGAACGCCCTGACGCGCTGCTCCCAACCATGGGCGGGCAGACGGCGCTCAACACGGCCCTTTCCCTCAACCGCATGGGCGTTCTGGAAAAATTCGGCGTCGAGATGATCGGCGCCAAAGCCAGTGCCATCGACAAGGCGGAGGACCGGGAGCTCTTCCGCGAAGCCATGAAAAGGATCGGGCTCGAGACGCCCCGCTCCATGCTGGCCAACGCCTTCGCCGCAAAGGAAGCCGACCGGGATTTTCACGCCGCCGAACTCGTCCGCATCAAAAACGGAAGCGGCGATGCGGAGGCATTTGAAAAACAATGGGCCAACCGCGAGCCGGAGCGCCTGAAAAAATACCGCAACAGCGCCATGGTCGAGGCCTTCGAGGCTATGCTCGACATCGGGCTGCCCTGCATCATCCGGCCTTCATTCACTCTGGGCGGCACCGGCGGCGGCATCGCCTACAACCGCGAGGAATTTCTCGATATCGTCGAACGCGGTCTCGATGCCTCTCCCACGGCGGAAGTCCTGATCGAAGAATCGGTGCTGGGCTGGAAGGAATATGAAATGGAAGTCGTCCGCGACAAGGACGACAACTGCATCATCGTTTGCTCGATCGAGAACGTCGATCCCATGGGCGTCCATACCGGCGATTCGATCACCGTGGCGCCGGCGCTGACCTTGACCGACAAGGAATACCAGATCATGCGCAACGCCTCGATCGCGGTGTTGCGCGAAATCGGTATCGAGACCGGCGGCTCGAACGTGCAGTTCGGCGTCAACCCCGCCGATGGCCGCCTCGTCATCATCGAGATGAACCCGCGCGTATCACGCTCCTCCGCGCTCGCCTCAAAGGCCACCGGCTTTCCCATCGCCAAGATCGCCGCCAAACTCGCCGTTGGCTACACCCTCGACGAGCTTGCCAACGACATCACCGGCGGAGCAACGCCAGCCGCCTTCGAACCCACCATTGATTACGTGGTGACGAAAATTCCACGCTTCGCCTTCGAGAAATTTCCGGGCGCCGAACCCATACTCACTACCGCCATGAAATCGGTGGGCGAGGTCATGGCCATCGGCCGCACCTTCCAGGAGAGTTTGCAAAAGGCCTTGCGCGGGCTCGAGACGGGCCTCACCGGCCTCAACGAAATCGCCATGCCCGGAGCGGGTGAAGGCGACGATAAAAGCGCCATCCGTGCCGCTCTTGGAACGCCCTCGCCCGACCGCATTCTCAAGATCGCCCAAGCCTTTCGCATGGGTTCCACCGTTGATCAGGTTTTTCAATCCTGCAATTACGAGCCCTGGTTTCTGCGCCAGATCGAGGAACTGGTGCAGATGGAAGAAACCATCCGCCTGCGCGGATTGCCGAAGGAAGAGGTCAATCTTCGCCGCCTCAAATCCATGGGCTTCTCCGACGCCCGCCTCGCTGAACTTGTAAAGACAAGCGAGGGCAAGGTCCGCCGCCATCGCCACAAGCTGGGCGTGCGTCCAGTGTTCAAGCGGATCGACACCTGCGCGGCCGAATTCGCCTCGCCCACCGCTTATATGTATTCAACCTACGAGCAGAAGGACGAAGCCTATCCCTCGGATCGCCAAAAGATCATCATCCTCGGCGGCGGGCCGAACCGCATCGGCCAGGGCATCGAGTTCGACTACTGTTGCTGCCACGCCTGCTTCGCGCTGCACGACGCGGGCTATGAATCGATCATGGTGAACTGCAATCCGGAAACCGTATCCACCGATTACGACACCTCCGACCGGCTCTATTTTGAATCGCTCACCGTGGAAGATGTGCTGGAGATCATCCACGTGGAGCAGTCGAATGGATCCTTGAAAGGCGTGATCGTCCAGTACGGGGGCCAAACACCGCTCAACCTTGCAGCCGCGCTCGAAAGTGCCGGTGTCCCGATCCTTGGCACAACGCCCGCCGCCATCGACCTCGCCGAGGACCGTGACCGTTTTGCCAAACTGCTTAAAAAGCTGAACCTGCGCCAGCCGGTCAACGGCATCGCCCGCTCCAGCGCCGAAGCCAGGAAAATCGCGAAAAGAATCGGTTTCCCGGCTGTAATTCGTCCTTCTTATGTGCTGGGCGGCCGCGCCATGGAAATCGTCACCGACGACGCCCAGCTCGAGCGTTACATCACCGAGGCCGTGGTCGTGTCGGGCGATTGTCCCGTGCTGATCGACAGCTATCTCGCCAACGCCACCGAGGTGGACGTCGATGCCATCTCCGACGGCAAGGATGTCTTCATCGCCGGAGTCATGGAACACATCGAGGAAGCCGGCATCCATTCCGGCGACTCGGCCTGTTCGCTGCCGCCCCATTCCCTCACTCCCGCCGTCATCGCCGAACTGGAACGGCAAACCAAAATCATGGCGCTCGCCCTCAACGTGGTCGGCCTGATGAACGTGCAGTTCGCCATCAAGGACGATTTGGTTTACGTGCTGGAAGTCAATCCCCGGGCCTCCCGCACCGTGCCCTTCGTCGCCAAGGTGATCGGCCAGCCCGTCGCCAAGATCGCCGCCAGGGTCATGGCCGGGGAATCCCTCGCCAGCTTCAAGCTCACCCGCAAGAAACTCTCCCATGTCGCTGTAAAAGAAGCCGTTTTCCCCTTTAACCGCTTCCCGGGCGTGGATGTGCTCCTTGGGCCCGAAATGCGTTCAACCGGCGAAGTCATGGGTCTCGACAAGACCTATGACATGGCCTTTGCCAAAAGCCAGCTTGGCGCCGGCATGCGGATGCCCTTGACGGGCACTGTCTTCATTTCGGTCAAGGATGCTGACAAACCCCGCGTATTGCCGGCCATCCGCCAGCTCGTGGGCCTGGGTTTCCTGATCGTCGCCACCGGCGGCACCCAGCGGTATTTCGAGGACAAGGGTGTCCCCTCCGTCAAAATCAACAAAGTCCTCGAAGGCCGCCCCCACGTGGTCGATGCCATCAAAAACGGCCAGATCCAGCTGGTGCTCAACACCACCGAAACCCGCGCCTCACGCTCGGATTCCAAGCCGATCCGTCAGACCGCTTTGCTGCAGAAAATACCTTACTATACCACCCTGCCCGGCATCCTCGCCGTCACCAAGGCAATCGCGGCCCAGCGCGCGGATACGCTCAGCGTCCGCCCGTTACAGGAGTATTTCTAGAATACGTATAAGTTGCAACAGGTTGTAGTGGGCGAAGTTAGTTAACTTTACAACTATCGGGCCTAAAATTGCCGATATGGCTCTTCCGGTTCCCCGCATCCTGATCGTCGACGATCACGCCGACTTGGCCGATTCCGTCTGCGAACTGTTGGCGCTTTCCGGCCATTCCGCCGCCGCTGTCTATAACGCCGAAGCCGCCATCGCCCACTGCCAGAATGGCCACCCTGATGTTGCGATCCTGGATTACCGGATTGGCGCGGGCATGAACGGCATCGAGCTTCTATGCGCCCTTCGCCAGACCCTGCCCGATCTCATCGGCATCCTGATGACGTCCGATCAGGACCACGACACGGCCATTTCCTCGCTCAGGGCCGGTGTCCTCGATTACGTAAGGAAGCCAGCCGAGCCGCAAGATATTCTGTCCGCCGTGGAAAAAGCGCTGGCGCGCGCCGACGACCTTTCGCGCAAAGGCGAAGAGTTGCGGAAACTCGGCGAGGAAGCCGAGGCCGCCGATCTCAACCGCAGCTTCCTCCTGTCGCTGGGCGCAGAAATCCGCGAGCCCTTGAGCCTGATCATGGGCAATGCCGAACTTCTAGCGGCCAGTGTTGAAGGCAGAAGCGGGCGGCCAGCCGATTTCTCCGCCATTGCCACCGATATCCGCAGCGGAGCCACGGCCCTTCTCGACCGGGTCTCCTTGGCAAAGGACCTGTGCGGCGCGGGATTTGACGATGTCGAAAGCGAGCGCGTCGCGGTAATGCCCTTGCTCCGCGATCTCGTCCGTAAGCTGGCGTTCAAGGCCCCGGCAGTCAGGATCGAACTCGCCGAGCCATCGGCCGCCGCCCATGCCCGCACAAGCAAGCTGCACCTGCGCCGCATGGTGCATCTTTTCGCCGATGGCCTACTGTCGATCGCCGTCCCCGGCTCGGCTTTGAAAATAACCGCTGAAACGGAGGGCGGAAAAACTTTGCTCCGGATGTCACTTGTGGGGGTGGCAAGCCCCAGTACTGAGCTTTCCTCGAGCTTCGGGGTGGCCGTGGCGCTGGCTCACCGCTTGGGGATCGCAACGGCGATCAGGCTCGACCCTGCCCTTGGTCATGAGCTGACGCTGGTTCTGCCGGCCGCAGAGCCCTCTTGAATTTTCCGCCATATTGGGGCATCTTGTGGTTTGCCCCGGCCCCATGCGTTGCAGCATAGGCCGGGTCGCGCTTTTCCGCGGAACCGCTTGCAACATGGACCGGCCGGGCCGAACCGGACGGGCAGAAATGAACTGACAGACGATGGACAGACCTATGGAAAAAGTGCCGATGACGGCGGAAGGCCATGCCGCCATGATGGACGAGATCAAGCACTTGAAAACGGTGGAGCGTCCGCGCATCATCAAGGCAATCGAGGAGGCCCGCTCCCACGGCGACCTCTCGGAGAACGCCGAATATCACGCCGCCAAGGATCAGCAGGGCTGGACGGAAGCGCGCGTTGCCGAGCTTGAGGACAAGATCAGCCGCGCCGATGTGATCGACATTTCCAAACTCTCCGGCGAAACGGTGAAGTTCGGCGCCAAGGTAACCCTGGTCGACGAGGAAACCGACGACAAGGCCTCCTACCAGATCGTCGGCGAATTCGAGGCCGACGTGAAGAAGGGCAAGATCTCCATCTCCTCCCCCATCGCCCGCGCCATCATCGGCAAGAAGAAGGGCGACTCTGTCGAAGTCACCACGCCGGGCGGCGGCAAGATCTACGAAATCCTCAAGGTGAAGTGGCTGTAGATTCGATCGTGCTTGACATGTAACATGTTACGCTCTATATATTTTCTCGATGGGCAGAACATTCCCGACACCCAGCCCCCCCGCCCGCCGAATGCGCGATTATCGCGCGCGTTTGCGAGCTGCGGGTTTGCGGCCCGTGCAAATGTGGCTGCCGGATACGCGCGCGCCTGCCTTTGCTGCCAAGTGTCGCGCCCAGGCGAAAGCCATCGCATCTGCTGATCCTGCTGGCCAGGAGCTACAAGCTTTCATTGATGCCGCCTACGAATGGCCGGAACAATAATCCGGCGCGGGGACTTCGTACTGGCGGCCTCGCCGGGCGACTACGGAAAACCGCGGCCAACCCTCGTCATCCAGTCAAACCTCTTCTATTTGCCCTCGATTGCGGTTTGTCCGCTGACCAGCATCTTGCGCGATGACGCGGATTTATTGCGGATCATCGTCGAACCAAACTCCGCGAATGGCCTTCGCAAGGTCTCGCAAATTGCTATCGACAAGACGGCAACCTTGGCACGCGCGCGTTTTGGCGAGAGAATAGGCCGCGCGGACGACGAACTTATGCTGAAGGTTACGCGGGCGCTGGCCGTATTCTTCGGAATTGCATGACTACCCGCGGCCGGTGTGAATGACGTGCCGCGCGCCATAGAGCAGCATGCCTGCCACAAGCCCCCAGAAGGCCGAGCCCACGCCAAAGACAGCAACGCCTGACGCCGTCACCAGAAAGGTGATCAACGCACTTTCGATATCGCGGGGCTCCTTCATCATGGCGGCAACGCCGCCCATCAGCGGCGAGAACAGCGCCAATCCCGCAATCGCGGTGATTAGCGGTATTGGCAGCGCGCCCAGAATCTGCACGAAGCTGGCGGCGGCAAGACCCACCAGGCCGTAGAGAATGAAATAAGGCCAGGCGACGAGCCAGCGCTTTGCCGGATCGGGGTGCGTATCGGGACCGGTCACGATCGAAGCCGTGATCGCCGCCATGTTGATGGCGTGGCTGCCAAAGGGCGCCAGCACCACCGAACCCAACCCGGTTACGAACAGCGACGGCGATATCGGCGGCTGATAGCCGCTCGCGCGCAGCACCGCGAAGCCCGGAAGATTCTGCGATGCCATGGTAACGAGGAAGAGCGGGACGCCAAGGCTGAGGATGGTGGCGGCATCGAAGGTTGGTGTCGTCCACTCCATTGTCGTCAGTCCAAGCGAACAGCAATTCCCCGCGAATGAACCACTGAAAGCCGCCATCCCTATTCCAAGCCCCACAATAACCGGGACCGCGAAAAG
>JBGTNZ010000052.1:0-5392 GCA_041742805.1 Aestuariivirga sp. | reverse complement strand
ACGCGCGCGGGACCAATCTGGGCGCCGTGATGGATGTGCTTGCGATCCGCGCCGAAACGGCCAAATAAGGTTCAATGCTTTCACCCGATCACGCCGCTGCAATTCTCGCTGCCGTCGATAGCCGGTTCGATCAGCAGATCGCGTTCACCCAGGCGCTGGTCCGGTTTCCATCGGTGCGGGGGCAGGAACATACGGTGCAGGATTTCGTCGGCGATGCCTTCCGGGAGCGGGGGTTGGCGGTCGACAGATGGCTGGTACGTGAAGCGGACATCGCCCACCACCCAGGGTTTTCGCCAGTTGCTGTTTCCTATGATCAAGCCTGGAATGTCGTTGGCACCTATCATCCTCCGGCGGTGCGCGGCCGGTCTCTCATCCTCAACGCGCATGTCGACGTTGTGCCAACAGGCCCCGTCGACATGTGGAGCGACGCTCCCTTCGGCGCCCTCATCAAGAACGGCTGGATGTTCGGCCGGGGTGCTGCGGACATGAAGGCAGGCCATGCCGCCAATCTGTTTGCTTTCGATGCAATTTTTGCCGCGGGGCTTAGGCCCACCGGCCGCATTCATATCGAAAGCGTGGTTGAGGAGGAAAGTACGGGCAATGGAACGCTTGCCACCTCGGTCAGAGGTTACCGCGCCGATGCCGCTCTCATCCCCGAGCCCGAGGATGAGAAACTGGTCCGCGCCAATACCGGCGTGGTGTGGTTCACCGTCGAGGTGAGGGGAACGCCCGCCCATACAAGGGAGATGGCAACGGGCTTCAACGCCATCGATGCCGCATACCGTCTTATCGCTGCGCTTCGGAAGCTTGAAGCGGCGTGGAATGACCCCAAGAAACGGCCCGCCGAATTCAACGCAATCGAGCACCCCCTCAATCTCAATATCGGGCGCATTGAAGGAGGCGACTGGGCATCGATGGTGCCGGCCTGGTGCCGCTTCGAGGCGCGCTTTGCGATGTATCCCGGAACGCCCGCGCGGGATGTCCGCAAAGAGGTCGAGCAGTGCCTCCTCAAAGCCGCGGCAAGCGATCCCTCGATGGCGAACAGGCCGCCCCAGGTGAAGTGGAACGGGTTTTTCGCGGAAGGATACGTGCTCGAGCCCGGTTCAACGGCCGAAGCGGTGCTGGCGCGCAGTCATCAACAGGTGTTCGGCGCGCCGCTACAGACTTTCGTGACACCGGGCTATCTCGATAATCGCGTCCATGTTCTTTATGATCGCATCCCGTCGCTCTGCTATGGGCCGATCTCCAAGGATATTCACGGCATCGACGAACGGGTCGACCTCGAATCGGTCCGCCGCATCACCAAAACGATGGCGCTGTTCCTCGCGGAGTGGTGCGGGATAGAAAACACTGGCTGAACATCAGTATCCCGCAGTCGTTTTTTGAGCGTCTCGCCTGATCAATGTTTGGGCGGACGCTGAATTTTGATGCACGATGCGCGCCGCCGCTTAGCGGCAAATCCATGATTTCAACGACCTGGGGAATGGCACGCTTCTTGTAGAGCGGGGCAGGGGAGCTCCTCAATGGATCTGTCACGCATTCTGCCGGCCGGATTATTGTTTGTGGCCCTCTCTGCCTCACAGGCCGAGGCCGCCGCCGTTGTCAACAAGGGCGACTCGGCCTGGATGCTCGTCGCGACAGCTTTTGTCGTTCTTATGACTCTCCCCGGCCTGGCGCTGTTCTACGGGGGCCTGGTGCGCGGCAAGAATGTCCTCTCGGTGCTGATGCAAGTCATGGTGATCTTCAGCATCATCTCCATCCTGTGGGTCGTCTATGGATATTCGCTGGCCTTCACCGGCAACAATCCCTTCATCGGCGGCTTCTCGAAAGTTTTTCTGAAAGGCGTCACCACGGCGTCCGAAATCGGCACCTTCTCGAAGGAGACCAATATTCCGGAGTTCGCCTACATCATCTTCCAGATGACTTTCGCGTGCATCACCCCGGCATTGATCGTGGGCGCGTTCGCGGAGCGCATGAAGTTTTCGGCGGTGTTGCTGTTCACGGTGCTGTGGTTCACTTTCGCCTATTTGCCGATGGCCCACATGGTGTGGTTCTGGGCCGGGCCTGATGCCTACACGCTCAACGCCGATAATTTTGACTACATCTCCTCGGTCGTCGGCGAGAATGCCGCCCAGAAATATCTCGCGGACCTGGCGGCCGCCACCACGGACAGCGGCAGGAATGCCGTGCTCGGAAATTTTGGAGCCGCGGTCAGCGCCGGCAACGGCTATCTGTTCAACTGGGGCGCCATCGATTTCGCCGGCGGCACGGTGGTTCATATAAACGCGGGCTTTGCCGGCCTTGTCTGCGCGCTGATGCTGGGAAAGCGCGCGGGGTTCGGCAAGGATGCCATGCCGCCGCACAATCTCACCTTCACGCTCACCGGCGCCGGGCTCCTGCTCTTTGGCTGGTATGGTTTCAACGCCGGCTCCAACCTCGAAGCAAACGGATTGACGGCGCTGGTCATCCTCAACACCACCATCGCCGCCAGTGCGGCGGCACTCGCATGGGCTGGCGGCGAATGGTTGTTCCGCGGCCACCCAAGTCTGCTGGGCGGAGCCTCGGGCCTGATCGCGGGCCTTGTCGCCATCACGCCGGCCTGTGGCTGGGTTGGCCCCGCCGCCGCAATCGTGATCGGCGCTCTCGCGGGCTTGGTGTGCCTGTGGTCAGTTGTGTGGCTCAAATCCCGCTTCGCCTATGACGATGCGCTCGATATCTTCGGTATCCACGGCATCGGCGGCGTGCTCGGCGCGATACTCACGGGCATTTTCGTCAATCCCGCGCTAGGCGGCGCCGGTGTCACGGATTATCTGGCTTTAGATGCATCTGCCAGCATCGCCGAATATGCATGGGATACGCAACTCACCGCGCAACTCGTGGCGATCCTCGTAACGGTGGCCTGGACCTCAACCGTCAGCGTCATCGCGCTTACCATCTGCAGATTTACTACGGGACTGAAGGTTACCGATCAGGAGGAACGCGAGGGCCTCGACATCGCAGCCCACGGGGAACGCGCCTACAATTGATACATTGGCGGAGGACTTACAGCGCCGTTCCCGCCGCATCGAACAGGTAAACATTTTCAGCGGCAATACCGGCCGAAAACGGCTGGCCGGCGGCGATCTCCGGGCGGCCTGGCGCGAGGATGACGATGGTTTCGCCGCTCGCCGCCTGCGCATGAATCTGCGTGGTGCCGCCGAGGTTCTCCGAAATATCGGTCCGGAGCGTGAGCTGGCTTTCCTTGCCGCTCAACTTCACATGCTCGGGCCGCAGCCCCACGATGATTTTTTGTCCGCGCCTGGCTTCATGTCCGTGGCGGGCGCGCACCGTCATCGTCCCCTTGGCGAATGCCGGGCCTTCCACGGTGACCGAACGCTCGCTCGCCGCCGTGACCGTCGCTGCGAGGAAATTCATCTTGGGCGAGCCGCTGACGCCCGCGACAAAAATATTGTCGGGGTGATCATATAATTCAGCCGGCGTCCCGCATTGCTCCACCACGCCGTCGCGGAGCACGGCGATGCGATCGGCAAGCGTCATGGCCTCCACCTGGTCGTGCGTGACATAGACCATGGTGGCGCCCAGCGCCTTGTGCAGCCTGGCGATTTCAACGCGCATTTGCGTGCGGAGTTCGGCATCGAGGTTCGACAAGGGCTCGTCAAATAAAAATAGCTTGGGCTTGCGAACGATGGCGCGCCCGATGGCGACACGCTGGCGCTGCCCGCCCGAAAGCTGCCTGGGCCGCCGTTCGAGGAGCGGCTCGATCTGCAACGTCCGCGCCGCCTGGAGGACGCGCTCACGGATTTCGTCCTCCCCGGTTTTTATCATGCGCAAGCCAAATGCCATGTTTTCGTAAACAGACATGTGGGGATAGAGCGCGTAACTCTGGAACACCATCGCAACCTCGCGGCGTGCCGGTTCCACATGGGTCACATCACGGCCGTCGATGTGGATGCGGCCTTCGCTTATGTTTTCCAGGCCGGCAATCATGCGGAGCAGGGTCGACTTGCCGCACCCCGAGGGGCCGACAAACACGAGGAATTCGCTCTTGTCCACCAAGAGCGACACCCCCTTGACGACGGCGTGCTCGCCAAATCGCTTTACGATATTGTCAAGCCGCAGAAACGCCATCGGGTATTCCCTCTGTCAGCGCAGCAGGGCTGAAGCCACCTGCTGGTCGGTCACAAGGTATTTTACATAACCGCCCAAAAGTATCGCCTTTATTATCTTCACCTTGTGCTGCCCGCCGGAAGCGAGAATGCCCTTGGGAATGGCGCGAAGCCCCGCCGGCTCCAGTGCGATCACCCGCTCATTCAATTCATGGCCGACGGGCTCGCCTTTCTCATCCAGAAAAACCCCGAGCAGATCGCCGACAGCACCGGCGCGCTTCAGCGCCTTGGCGCTGTCGCGCACCGTCTGGGTGCTCGCCAGCAATGATCGTTCCGAAAGGTCGCCGCTCGACACCAAGGCAAAATGCGCCGAGGCGGCGCGCTGCATGGATTGCACAAGGCCGTCATGGATCATCAGGGTTTCCCGGCTTTGGGGCGAGGGGCAGTAGATGGGCGCGGTCAAGTAATAACACTCGCCGCCGATGTTCCGCGCGAACTCGGTGGCCACTTCAAAGGTGTTGGTGCCCGACCCCTGTGTCAGGCCGCCCATGAGGGTTGCCACCCAGTTGGAGCCGCCACGCCGCGGCGTCATGCGCTTGGCGGCCGCGGACAGAGTGCGGCCCCAGCCGACACCGATACCCTTGCCGTCGATCAGCAAACTGTTGAGGAGGGCGCCCGCCGTCTCGCCTACCAATCTCCGATTTTCCTCCGGCTCATCGAGGGAGGGAATGACGACCGCGTCCTCAAGACCAAATTGCCGCCGAAGCTCCTCCTGCAGTTCAATGCAATCGGCGAGGGGCAGGCGGAGCGTAGTATGGACCAGTCCTTCCCAGCGCACCTGGCCGATGATCCGGTTGACACGAAGCCTGGTTATGCCAACTTTGTCGGCGATTTCCTTCTGGGTCAGCCCTCCGATGAAATAATACCAGGCAACGCGCGCCCGCACCTGTTCGGGATCGGGACTATCCATGACCCGCCCGCGCGAATGCCGGTTTCAATATTGCAATCGAGCGGCGAACCGCGTCGAGCACCGAAGCATCATCCCTCTCAAAGGGATAAAACACTTCCAGAAACACCGGGCAGTTTTCGAGTCCGGCGGCGCGGTGAAGGGCCGCGGCTGCCGCTGGTTCAACATTGCCTTTCTCGGTGAAGTCCCAATGCCTGTCATACTGGAAGTCCGTCTGCTGTATGTGAATGATGCCGATATGCTCGCGCAATTCCCGGAGCCACGTTCCCATGGAAGCTCCCTTGCCATACAAGGGCTCGAATGTCGCATGGCCCCAATC
>JBGTNZ010000051.1:0-8980 GCA_041742805.1 Aestuariivirga sp. | reverse complement strand
CCCTTCACGTCCACAGTAATCTTGCGTGACAAGTCACCGCGCGCCACGGCGGTTGTCACTTCGGCGATGTTGCGGACTTGCGTGGTGAGGTTCGCCGCGAGCTGGTTGACGTTGTCGGTCAAGTCTTTCCACGTGCCGGCTACGCCCGGCACCACGGCTTGGCCACCGAGACGTCCGTCAGTGCCGACTTCGCGGGCCACGCGTGTCACTTCGGCGGCGAAGGAGCGCAGCTGCTCGACCATCGTATTCATGGTTTCCTTGAGCAGCAGGATTTCGCCGCGCACGTCGACCGTTATTTTCTTGGAAAGGTCGCCCGTGGCGATGGCGGTGGCGACCTCGGCGATGTTGCGCACCTGGCCCGTCAGATTGCTCGCCATCGAATTGACGTTGTCGGTCAAATCTTTCCAGGTTCCCGCAACGCCGGGCACAGCGGCCTGGCCGCCGAGCTTGCCTTCGGTGCCCACTTCGCGAGCCACGCGCGTCACTTCACCGGCAAAGCCGTTGAGCTGATCGACCATGGTGTTGATGGTGTTCTTGAGTTCGAGAATTTCGCCTTTCACGTCCACCGTGATCTTGCGCGAGAGGTCGCCCTTGGCGACGGCGGTCGTCACTTCCGCGATGTTGCGGACTTGGCCCGTCAGATTGCCGGCCATGGAATTGACGCTGTCCGTCAAATCTTTCCAGGTTCCGGCAACGCCGCGCACCTGCGCTTGGCCGCCGAGCTTGCCTTCGGAACCCACTTCGCGCGCCACGCGCGTCACTTCGCCCGAGAAAGCGTTCAACTGGTCCACCATCGTATTGATGGTTTCCTTGAGTTGCAGAATTTCGCCGCTCACGTTCACGGTGATCTTGCGCGACAAGTCGCCATTGGCGATGGCCGTTGCCACTTCGGCGATGTTGCGCACCTGGCCCGTCAAATTGCTGGCCATGAAGTTCACGTTGTCGGTCAAGTCCTTCCATGTGCCTGCGACACCGGCCACCTGCGCCTGGCCGCCAAGCTTACCTTCCGTGCCCACTTCGCGCGCCACGCGCGTCACTTCGGAGGCGAAACCGTTGAGCCGGTCCACCATGGTGTTGACGGTTTCCTTGAGCTGCAGAATTTCGCCGCTGACATTGACCGTGATCTTGCGCGACAAGTCGCCATTGGCGATGGCGGTGGCGACTTCGGCGATGTTGCGCACCTGGCCAGTCAGGTTACTCGCCATGAAGTTGACGCTGTCGGTCAGGTCTTTCCATGTCCCGGCAACGCCCGGCACCTGGGCTTGGCCGCCCAGATTTCCTTCGGTGCCCACTTCGCGCGCCACACGCGTCACTTCCGAGGCGAAGCCGTTGAGCTGGTCCACCATCGTATTGATGGTATTCTTGAGCTCGAGAATTTCGCCTTTCACGTCCACCGTGATCTTCAGCGAAAGGTCGCCGCGGGCCACGGCGGTCGTCACTTCGGCGATGTTGCGCACTTGCGTCGTCAGGTTGGCGGCGAGCAGATTGACGTTGTCCGTCAAGTCCTTCCACGTGCCGTCGACGCCCGGCACCACGGCTTGGCCGCCCAATCTGCCCTCGGTGCCGACTTCGCGGGCAACACGCGTCACCTCGGCGGCGAAGGAGCGCAACTGGTCCACCATCGTATTGATGGCTTCCTTGAGGAGGAGGATTTCGCCGCGCACGTCCACCGTGATCTTCTTCGACAAGTCGCCGTTGGCGACCGCGATCGTCACTTCGGCGAGGTTGCGGACCTGGCCCGTTAGGTTGTTGGCCATCGAGTTGACGCTTTCCGTCAACTCTTTCCAAACGCCCGTCACTTCGCTCACCTGCGCCTGGCCGCCGAGCTTGCCTTCGGTGCCGACCTCGCGCGCCACGCGCGTCACTTCCGAGGTGAACACGCCCAGTTGCTTGATCATGGTGTTGACGATATTGGCCGAACGCAGGAACTCTCCCTGCAGCGGCCGGCCATCCACATCCAGGCGCACCGTCTGCATGAGATCGCCTTGAGCCACGGCGGCGATAGCGCGCGTCACCTCGTTCGTGGGCCTGAGCAGATCGTCGATCAAGGTGTTGATCGAGCTTGACATCTCGCCCCAGGCGCCGCTCGCCAAAGTCAATTTCACGCGCTGGCGAATCTTGCCTTCCCGGCCCACGACCTGGCCCACTTTTTCAACCTGGGCCGCCATTTCCTGGTTGGCGAGCACGATGTCGTTGAAGGTGTCGTCGATTTTGCCGAGAACGCCGTAATGCACATTGGCAAGCCTGACCGAGAAATCCCCGCGCCGCATCGCCTGGAGCGCATTCAGCAAGTCCGATAGCTCCTCCGTCCGGGCGTGATCCTCACGGGAGACGAGCGAGGCTACGGCGGGTTCGCGGGTTTTCTTCAAGACGGCGGTTTTGGTAGCCATTTAAATCCCCCTTGAAAAACTGATTATCGCGGCAAATCAGATATTAGCTGGCGCTTTCTCGCCCAGCAAGTTAGACAACGCCCGGCGTAATGTAGCGCTCTCATAGGGCTTGGCTATACGCAGGCTATCCCGATGCCGTTCGGGAATGCCCGCTTCAGTGTAACCGCTGATCAACAGGAAAGGGACGCCCCGCTCTTGCAAAAGATCCGCGATCTTGCCGCTGCTGAGGCCCGCCAGATTGACATCGAGCACTGCGACATCAAGCTCCAGCTTGCCGGCCAAAATAAGCCCGTTTACCAAATCCCGGGCTTTATCCACGACCTGATACCCTAAATCCGTAAGGGTATCCTCCAAATCCAGCAATACAAGCGGTTCGTCCTCGACAATCAGCGCTCGCGGCCGTTCCCTAGCAATCATCCCGATCCCATACGCAAAATATTACAAGCCCCAGTTGTCGGCAACGCGGTCCGTGTGAAAGGGTTCCCCTCAGTCCGAAATTTTTTATATATGCAGGGAGATAGCATCTTACCGAACGTCAACTCGGAACGGCTTTCGCGCCAGCCGCGTTAAAGTCCAATGCCTCCATCAGTTGCTTCTCCCATTCCCGCCAGCCGCCTGCGAAAAGTCGAGGTTGGCGATTTCAGTATTCGCCGCGTGAAACACGGCCGCGGAACCCGGCTGGTTAACGGCAATACCGAGGCCATTTCTATCCGGCACAAGGAACGCGTCAGCGGCTTGGCGATACCGCCCGCCTGGAAGGATGTGAGAATCAGCGCCGATCCCTGGAGCCATATACAGGCTGTGGGCCACGACCATGCGGGCCGGCTGCAATATATCTATCACACGGAATGGGAAGCCATAAGGGCCGCAACGAAGGATGAAAGGTTGCAAAAACTGATCGCCGCCTTGCCGCGCATCAGGGCGGCAATCAGGCGCGATCTCAAGGAACGGTCCGCCCTGTCGGCGGCCGCGCGGCTGGTGGACCGGCTGCATCTTCGCGCTGGCCATGAGGCTTACGCGGGGGAGGAAAGCGGCCGTGGCGTCGCCACACTATTAAAACGCCATGTGCAAATCTCAGGAAACAAAATTCAACTTACCTTTCCCGGCAAGGGAAAGAAGCGGATCGATGTTTCCATCACCGACCGTAAGCTGGCCCCGGTCATTTCAGATTTGTTGCAGGTGCCCGGCCGCCGCCTGTTCAAACTTCAGGCCGCCACCGGCTGGAGAAAGATGACGGCGACCGATTTGAACGCCTATTTCGCGAACATCGCGAAGGAAGGAATTTCCGCGAAGGACTTCCGCACCCTGTACGCATCGGCCATCGCCGTCTCGCGTCTGGCCGAGATGCCGCTGCCGAAATCAAAATCTGGATTGCGCCGCGCCGTGGCGGCGGTGGCCAGGGAAATCAGCGCACATCTGGTGAACACCCCCGCCATCGTCCGCAAGAGCTACATTCATCCCCGGATCATTGCCCAGTACGAAGCAAGCGAGTTCCCGCATGACCTAAATCCCGTGCTTCGCCGGAATTGCTCGAAGGCCGAGTGCCTGCTGTGTGCTTTCCTCAATCGTTGACGTCCGGCTCGCGGCTGCTTGAATCGTCGTCCTCGGTTCCGACGAAGTTCTCCAAATCCGCCTCGGTAAACTGCTGAGCCGCCAGGTCCAGCGGTGTGCCATCCGCGGCGACCCCTTGCTCCTCAGGCCCCCGAAGCTCGCTGTCCTCGACCTCCGAGGGAACGACATCGGCCATCTGGCTTGCTTCGGCGGAAACGCCCATTGCACTGGCATCGGGCGCGATGGTTTCAGGATGGGCTCTCGCCAGCGCCTCATCACGCTCGCGCTCCAGTCGATCTTCCTGAATATCAACCTTGGCTCGCAGACTAGGCATGGGTGCCTCCATTAAATAGCGACAACCCGTCAACGCTTTTTACCAAGCGTAGTTCCGTTCCCGATGAATTTTATCCCGACAAGCCGAGGATCTAGGGCGTAAGCGTCCCAACCTGTGAGGAACTGGGCCGCTTGCGCGGAGCCTATCACCAATCGCTGTCTGCTCCCAGAGGAATGCGGATCGCACTTGATCGACGCAATCGGAAGCCGGCCCGGCAGCCAACAACGCCGGCATTTTTGGCCTGAGACAATTGCAATGTCTTTCTATATCCTTTGAAAATGGCGCAAAATACTCATCCCAAGCTTGAAGCCCGGCACTACATCCTTCTTCAAGCTATCAACCGGCTGGGAAGCATGTCTGCCGCCGCGGTTCGCCTGGGCATTACTCCTTCCGCGGTTACCCACCGCATTCGCGAAGCCGAGCGGCGCCTCGGCATCCCCCTGACGGTCCGGCTGGGAACTCAATTGCATCTGACATTGGCGGCGCAACGGCTGGCGGAAGCTGCCGACCGCGCCCTCGATGAAATGTTCCGCGCCGAGTTCGATGCGGCCCGCATCGGCAAGCGAGGGGGCGGCGCGATCGTACGGCTCGGAATGGCGACCTATAATTTCTTTCACTGGCTCCCGTCATTTCTTAAAAACATGACGGCGGCCGATCACAATCTCCAGGTTGAGATCGTCGGTCAAGGCGCTGGCGAGTGGCTTCACCTGCTCCAGGACAATTCGGTCGATGTTATGCTCGTCCCCGGCCCGCTGCACCCGAGGAGAGGCGTTACTTTCCTGCCCTTGAGACGCGACGAATTGATCTGCATTACCGCCGCGTCTCACCATCTGGCCGCGCGCCGATATATCGAGGCCGGCGATCTGACGGCGGAAACGCATCTCACCTACAGTTCGGTTGTCACTGAGGGCTTTGAATACGACCGGTTCTTCCGGCCGGCCGGCCGCTATCCCGCACGGCTGGTGCCTCTTGCGGTGCCGGAAGTGGTGCAGGAACTTGTTGCGGCCAATCTCGGTATCTCGATTTTATCGAAATGGGCGGCCGAGCCACGGCTCAAGAGAACCGAAATTGCCGGGATACGTCTGACAAAAAAGGGCGTGGATCTCGAATGGCACGCAGCCATGAGGGAAAACGAGGAGAATAACAGCCCGATTGCGACCTGTGCAAAAACCTTGGCGCGTTGGTCGAAATGACGAAAAACACTGTTTTCACATATTTCAACAAATATCAGCGAAGATTGCAATTGTCTCAAGTCAGGTTTCCTTGGCATGTTGTGAAATGCGTTTTGCCGATCTGAGGATATGAGCATGCCGAAGATTTCCGACCTCAAGGGTTTCGCTTATCCCTCGCCCCGGGGCATTTCCTCGGTCGTTGGCAATCTGCCGTGGCATTTCGGCACCGAGCATTTATGCATCGCTTACCGGGCTGATCCAAAAGCCATTACCGCCTATCTGCCCGCGCCGCTCGAACCCAGCAGCACGCCCGATATCGTCATCGTCGATTTCGGCAAATGGTATTGCCTGTGGGACGACCTCGACATGCCGGTCAAGAACCCGGAGCGCACCTGGTATGACGAGACCGTCATGTGGATCGGCTGCTCCTACAAGGGCAAGGACGCGAGGCTTTGCGTTCTGTCCTGGGTGAACCGCGATTTCAGCCTGATCCGCGGCTACATCATGGGCTTCAACAAGAAATTCGGCGAAACCGTCAAGACCGTTTACCACCCGATGAACCCCGGCATGGTGGAACCCGGTCCCGGCACGAAAATGAGTGGCTACCTCACCGCCCATGGCGATCGGCTGATGGAGGGTGAGCTTACCATCGAGCGGGCGATCACGCGCGAAGCGTTGCCCGCCATGATGAACTGGGGCCAAGTCAATCTCCGCTACTTTCCCTCGCTGAATGTGGGCGGCCCACCTTCGGTGTGCGAAATTATCCAATTGGATGCCACCAACATCCGCTTCGGGCGTGCCTTCGGCGGCAGCGGCAAGATAAAACTTTTCGAAAGCAGCCTGGAAGAACACACGGACCTCGCGGTGCGCGAAGTTGTCGGCGCCTGTTACTTCGAAAATGGCTGCACGATCACCGGCGGAACCGTTCTGCACAGTTGGGTGTGATCCGGCATGGACCGGCCATTCCATACAAACACAGTGCGGCGGAAAGTAACGTATCTGCCGTCGTTCGACGACGGCAATGGCTGGTACAACATATTGCCAAAGCCCGCGCCGGCGCGTGTTTTGGCAGGTTCGCAGTCAGCCGACTGGCTGGTCATCGGTGCTGGCTATGCAGGATTGTCGGCGGCAAGGCGGCTGGCCGAGCTTCATCCGGAACAGCGCATAGCATTAATCGAAGCAGACCGCGTCGGACGCGGCACCGCCGGTCGAAACGCAGGCTTTGCCATCGATCATCCGTTCCTTCAGGAGGCTAACGGCGATATTAAACGCGCCGCCCGCGTGCTCCGTCTCCATCAATCGGGCGTTGCCATGCTCGACCGGCTGGTGAAAACCCACAAGATCGAATGCCAATGGAGCCGGCGCGGCAAGTATCAGGTGGCGGGCGGCGACAGGGCGCGGCGCATCCTTGATGCCACGGTGAAACTGCTGGCCGATTTGAAGCAACCGTTCGAGGTCATTGGACCTGAAACTCTCGCCAGCCGCCTGGGCACGCCGCGCTACCGCGAGGCGATCTACACGCCGGGGACATGCCTAATGAACCCCGCCGCACTCACCCGTGGGCTTGCGAAGAGCCTGCCGGCCAATGTCGATTTGTACGAAAACTCGCCCGTCGTTTATCTCTCTCGCGGTGCAACCATCGCGGCTGAAACGCTAAAAGGAAAAATCACGGCGCCCAGGGCTATTCTCGCGACCGACGGGTTCACCCCAGCTTTCGGCCTTCTCCGAAACCAGATATTCAACATCACATCTTTCGTGGGGTTGACCGAGCCGTTAACGGCAGATCAGCAGGAGCGTCTTGGCGGCGACCGCGATTGGGGAGTGCATCCAGTGGGAGCCGCGGGCGCCACCATCCGCCGCACCCAGGACGAGCGCATCTGGTATCGCGCGGATTTCCTCTATTCGAGCGATCTCTCTTATACGAAAGCCCAGCTTCAACGCTCCGGCGAAAGGCTGCTTCAGAATTTCCACGCCCGCTTTCCGCAACTTCGCGACGTGGGGTTCAGCCACACCTATGGCGGCAGCCTGTGCATCTCGCGGAACAACGAGCCGTACTTCGCCCGCGTCGAACCCAATTTCTACGCGGTGGCCTGCCAGAATGGCATCGGCATTGCCAAGGGCACCATTCACGGTGTGCTGATGGCCGAGTGGGCCTCCGGGCACGAGTCGCCGCTGCTCGACGATGTGCTGGCCTATGGCGCGCCATCGAAACTTCCCCCGGAACCGTTGCTAAAATGGGGCGTCACCGCGCGCCTCACCGCAGCGCGTTTGACCGGAAGACAGGAATAGCCATGACAAGACGAAATACCCAACGCGCCGAACGGTTGAAGATCGCCAATCCGCAGCTGCCGTGGAAGAACCTTGTCAATCCCATAAAGCCCATCGAGGTGCTGAGCGCCGATGAAGTCGAGCATATCCACCAGGCATCGCTCCGCGTGCTCGCGGAAACGGGCATGGAATTCATGGATGCGGGCGCCCGCGAAATTTTAGCGAAGCAGGGCTGCGATGTCGATCACTCGACCATGCGCGTCCGCTTCGATCCGGCATTCATCGAGGAGAATATCGCCAAGGCGCCTTCCCATTTCCAGTTGCGGGCACGCAACCCGCAGCGGAGCCTTGAAATGGGTGGCTCCAATATCAATTTCGTCTCGGTGATCGGCCCTGCCTATTGCAATGATCTTGATCGCGGCCGCCGCTCCGGCACGTCGCAAGACGTGCGCGACTTCGTGCGGCTTCTGCACTCGCTCAATTCCATTCACCTGCTGTATGGAACGCCGTTCGAGGCCATGGACCTGGCGCCAGAGGTGCGCCACCTGCAAGGCTACATCAATTCCATCGAGCTTTCCGACAAATGCTGGGGCTCATGGCTGCTCGGCCGCTTTCGCGCGCAGGATTCAATCGACATGATGGCGATGACGCTTGGCGTCAGCCACGATGATCTCAAGCGCCAGCCCGCCTGCATCGGCAACATCAACACCAATTCACCGCTCCGCCTCGATGTCCAAATGACGGCGGGAGCGCTCGCCTTTGCCGAAGCCGGTCAGGCGATCATCGTGACGCCCTTTACTCTGGCCGGCGCCATGGCCCCGATCACGCTCGCCGGAGCGCTGGTGGGCCAGAATGCCGAAGCGCTCGCCGTTATCGCCTTTTTGCAGTCGGCATATCCCGGAACGCCATGCGTCTACGGTTCCTTCACCTCCAATGTGGATATGCGTACCGGAGCGCCATGCTTCGGCACGCCGGAAGCGACCAAAGCCAACTTCGCATCCGGCCAATTGGCGCGGCGGTATAAATTACCATGGCGCTCGTCCAGCGCCTGCGTCTCCAACACCGTCGATGCGCAAGCAGCTTACGAATCCGAAATGTCGATCTGGTCGACGGTGATGAGCCATTGCAATTTCATCATCCACGGCGGCGGCTGGCTGGAGGGCGGCCTCACCGCCTCCTTCGAGAAACTGATCATCGATGCCGAGATGCTCCAAATGATGACCGACGTGCTGCGGCCGATTGCCGTCAACGACGCCGAACTGGCG
>JBGTNZ010000050.1:0-11886 GCA_041742805.1 Aestuariivirga sp. | reverse complement strand
ATCGGCGTGGGCGTCGCCGTGACGGGATTCTTTCCCTTCGCGACCGGCTTCTATGCCACGACGATATTGAAATCCCTGGGGTTTCACTATTATGAGACCGTCGCTCAATCCCTGGCACTGCAATGGTTCGACAAAGCCAGTGCGCCAAGCCGCATGGGCCGCATTTACGCCTGTGCTTCGCTCTCCACGATTGCTGCCTACGGTCTCATTTTCATTACCTGGAAATGGCTGAAGCTCGACTATGTCTGGGTTTTTCTCGCCGGAGGAACGGTGGCGGCCATCATCGGCATTTTGATCTGGCTCACTTTCCCGCGCTTCGAAGGCAAGGTCGTGCAGCGCAAGACACTGGTGCTGCGCAAGCGCTATTGGCTTTACTATGTCATCACCTTTATCGGCGGCGCCCGCCGTCAGATATTCATAGTCTTCGCTGTTTTGATGATGGTGCAGAAGTTTGGTTTCAGCGTGGGCGGGATGACGCTGCTGCTGCTCGCCAACGCCGTATTCACGATCATAATAGCGCCCCGCCTCGGCCGTTTCATCGAGGATTGGGGCGAGCGGCGCTCGACCATCATCGAGCATCTGGGATTGATGGCGGTATTTGCCGCCTATGCGCTGGTGGACAACGCCTGGATTGCCGCCGTCCTCTACATGCTCGACAACGCCTTCTTTTCCATGTCGATCGCCCACAAGACCTATTTCCAGAAAATCGGCGATCCGCAGGACATGGCGCCCACCGCCGGCGTTGCCTTCTCCATCAATCATATTGCCGCGGTGTTTATCCCGATCCCCCTCGGGCTCTTGTGGGACATCCATTATAGTTGGGTGTTCTGGATCGGAACCGGCATAGCCGCCATGGGTCTCCTCTTCTCATTCCTCGTGCCGCGCGATCCCGCCAGGGGCAATGAAGTGGCCTGGACAGGATCGCGGCTGAGCACTGCAACGGCACAGCCATGACGGCGAAATCTTAAATGAAATGACCACCCTCCTTCGCTCGTCCGATCCACTGCTTCAGCCTTATCAACTGAAGCACTTGACGCTGAAGAACCGGATCATGTCGACGGCGCATGAACCAAACTACAGCGAAGACGGCATGCCGAAGGATCAATACCGCCTCTATCATGTGGAGAAAGCAAAGGGCGGCATCGCGCTCACCATGACGGCGGGATCGGCCGTGGTGTCCCGCGACTCGGCACCCGTGTTCGGCAATCTTCTCGCCTACAAGGATGAGATCGTGCCCTGGCTCCGCCGCCTCGCCGATGAATGCCATGACTATGGCGCGGCGGTAATGATCCAGCTCACGCATTTGGGCCGCCGCACCGTGTGGAACAAGGCCGATTGGCTGCCTGTGCTGGCGCCTTCTCTGGTGCGCGAGCCCGCCCATCGGGCCTTCCCGAAGGAAATGGAAGACTGGGACATCGAGCGCGTCATCACGGATTACGCCGATGCCGCCGAGCGCATGAAGGAAGCCCATCTCGATGGTTTTGAACTCGAATGCTACGGCCATCTCATGGACGGCTTCTGGTCGCCCGCCACCGGCCGCCGCGGCGATGACTATGGCGGTACGCTTGAAAACCGCCTGCGCTTTGGCCTCCGCGTGCTCGAAGCCATTCGGGCGCGAGTTGGCCCGGATTTTCTGGTGGGCTTGCGGATCGCCGCCGATGAAGACTGGGAACAAGGCCTGAGCCGCGCTGAGGGCCTCGAGATCTGCCAGCGCTTCAAAAACTCCGGGCTCATCGATTTTCTCAACATCATCAAAGGCCATATCGAACACGATACGCCCCTGGCCGATGTGATCCCCGTGGCCGGCATGAAGGCCTCGCCGCATCTCGATTTTGCCGGCGAAGTGCGCAGCGCCATGAAATTTCCGGTGTTCCACGCGGCCCGCATCAATGATGTGGCGACCGCGCGCCACGCCATAGCCGAGGGCAAGCTCGATATGGTGGGCATGACCCGCGCTCACATGGCCGATCCCCATATCGTGAAAAAGATTATCGAGGGCCGCGAACAGGAGATCCGCCCCTGTGTCGGCGCCACTTATTGCATAGATCGCCTGTACGATGGCCACGGGGCGTTGTGCATCCACAATCCGGCGACCGGACGCGAAGCCACCATGCCGCATGTGATCGCGCGCATCGGGGGCAAAAAGAAAAAAATCGTTGTTGTAGGCGCCGGGCCGGCAGGGCTTGAGGCCGCGCGCGTCTCCGCGGAGCGCGGACACGACGTGATCGTGTTCGAGGCGGCCGCGCACGCCGGTGGCCAAATCCGATTGCTAGCTCAACTACAGCGCCGCAAGGAACTGATCGGCATCGTCGACTGGCGCGTCAGCGAGTGCGAACGCCTGGGCGTCGAAATACATTACAACACCCTGGCGCAGGCGAGCGGCATTCTCGGCCTTAATGCCGATATCGTCATTGTGGCGACCGGCGGCCTGCCGCAAAATTTAGCCATCGAGCATGGCGCCGGATTATCAGTATCGAGCTGGGACATTCTGTCGGGCGACGTGAAGCCCGCCGAGGATGTCCTCCTGTTTGACGACAACGGCGCTCATCCCGGCATGGCCGCGGCCGAGTTCATCGCTGAAACGGGTTCACATCTGGAGCTCATCAGCCCCGAACGCTTTTTCGCCGCCGACATGGGCGGCCTCAATCTCGTGCCCTACATGAAAATCTTCGCCCGCCGTGGCGTAACCATAACCACCATGACCCGCGTCCGAGCCCTGGCGCGCGAGGGTAACAAGATCAAGGCGACGCTCTGGAGCCCCTATACCCAGGCCGACTGCGGCGAACGCACCGTCGATCAGGTCGTTGTCGAGAATGGCACGGCCCCGTTGGCGGATCTTTATTTCGAGCTAAAGGAAAGCTCGCTCAACCGCGGCGAAGTCGATCATCAGGCGCTGATCGAGAGTCGCCCGCAAGCGATTCATACGAACCCACAAGCCAAATTTCAGCTCTTCCGCATCGGCGATGCCGTCGCTTCGCGCAACATCCACGCCGCGATCTATGACGCGCTCAGGCTGACGAAGGATTTTTAGGCCCGCACCGTCCGGTCCATGGCAAGCCCGCGCCGGGCAATTGCGTTTCGGGTGTCGATGATCAGCGGCGAATGCGCGACGATGGCCGCGTAGTCGACAGCGTCGTGATCGGTCGAGATCAACACGGCATCGAACCCCGAAATAGTTTCGGCATCAAGAGGCAGTGAGGCGCGGCCAGCAAGCGCTGCATGCTCGCGGGTCATTGGGACTGACGGCACATGGGGGTCATGATAACCTGTCTTGCCGCCCCGTTCCTCGATGAGCTCTATCAGCCGGAACGACGGACTTTCACGGACATCGGGCACATTTTTTTTATAGGCAAGGCCGATGACGAGGATCCGGGCACGGCTTAATGCCACGCCGGCGCGGCGATCGAGGGCTTCGGCCAGCCTTTCGACAACCCGGCTTGGCATCGCCGTATTGATCTCGCCCGCAAGTTCAATAAAACGCGTCGGCAGTCCGAATTCGCGGGATTTCCAGGTGAGATAGAAAGGATCGATCGGAATGCAATGCCCGCCAAGACCGGGGCCAGGATAGAACGGCATGTAACCGAAGGGTTTGGTCTTCGCCGCCTCGATCACCTCCCATATGTCGATGCCCATGGCCTCGAACACGATCTTCAATTCGTTTACCAATGCGATATTCACGGCACGGAAGATGTTTTCCGAGAGCTTGGTCGCCTCCGCCGTGGCGGTGCTGGATACGGGTACGATCTTCTTCACAACCGCGCCATAGAAGGCGCACATGAGTGCGAGTGCTTGCGCCCCGTCTCCCGAAACGATTTTCGGTATCGAGACTGTTTCGAAATCGGCGTTGCCCGGATCCTCGCGCTCAGGCGAAAACCCCATGAAGAAATCCAGGCCGTTGCGAAGGCCCGTTGTTTCAAGCAGGGGCCGCAACACCTCGTCGGTGGTGCCGGGATAGGTCGTGGACTCAAGAACCACAAGCTGGCCGGGCCGCAGATAGCGAGCGATGCTCCGGCCCGTGTCCTCTATATATCCCAGATCGGGCTCGCGGTACTTCGTCAACGGCGTGGGCACGCAAATGATGATGACATCGCACGCGCGCAAGTTTTCAAAATCCGCCGTGGCCTGGAATCGGCCGGACACCACGGCCTTGCGGACAGCGTCCGGCTTCACCGTGCTGAGATAGGATTTTCCCGCTCCAAGACGCGAAATTTTTTCGGCATCGATGTCCAATCCCATGACTTGAAATCCCGCCCGGTGGATCGCAATCGCCAAGGGCAAGCCGACATAGCCCAGGCCGATCACGCCCGCGCGTGCCTTGCGCGAGTCGATTTTGGAAAGCAGCGAAGCATGATGATCTTTATCGGTCACGGATTGTCCCAAATTCGCCGCAAAGTTCCGGCCTCACGTGTGGCTGTTAGATCGAGAAAACAATCCTGACCAGATGATTTTTACGAGTGGCTCTACACCGCAGGGGGTTGCTTTGCAATGCGCACAATCCTAATTAGAAGAATCTGATCCGGACCCATAATGCGATGAATTCCTCAACTTTAAATTGGCTGTCCGCGCCGAAACCGGGGGCTGCTTGCGCCGTGATCGCGGAAATAGCTCAAGCCCATGATGGCAGCCTTGGCCAAGCCCATGCCTATATCGATTGCGCCGCCCAGGCAGGCGCCGATGCGGTGAAATTCCAGACTCACATCGCCGCCGCCGAAAGCACCGCCGCCGAGCCCTGGCGCCTGAAATTCAGCAAACAGGATGCTTCGCGCTTCGACTATTGGAAGCGCATGGAATTCAGCGCCGAGCAGTGGGCCGGTTTGAAAGCCCACGCCGAAGACAAGAAACTCGCATTTCTAAGTTCGCCGTTTTCCCGCGAGGCCGTGGAGTTGCTCCGCCGTCTGGGCCTGCCGGCATGGAAAGTCGCGTCCGGTGAACTGACCAATCTGCCCATGATCCGCGACATGGCGCGGGACGGTTGGCCGATGATGTTATCGACCGGCATGAGTCCCATGCCGGAAATCGAGGACGCCGTGGCGGTGGTGCGCAGCGCCAATGCGCCATTTGCGATTTTTCAGTGCACGACGCAGTATCCATCGCCGCCGGAGGCTATCGGGCTCAATGTTCTCGACGAACTTCGTGCCCGCTTTGGCTGCGCGGTCGGCCTCTCCGATCATTCGGGCACGATCTATCCAGCCCTCGCCGCCGCCGCGGCGCATCGCGTCGAAATCATCGAGGTTCATCTTGCCATGAGCCAGGAAATGTTCGGACCCGATACGCAGGCTTCGGTAACGCCATCGGAACTGAAAACAATCTGCGAGGGTGTCCGGTTCATCGAAAAAATGCGGGCGGCGCCGGTCAACAAGGCCGAGATCGGCGCTGAGCTTGCGGCCATGCGGGGCATTTTCTTTAAAAGTGTCGTGGCGGCACGCGATCTTCCGGCTGGCACCGTGCTGGCGCGCGAGCATCTCGGCCTTAAAAAGCCGGCCAACGGAATTCCCGCAGCGCAAATGGATTCCATTATCGGCAAGACGCTGACGCGCGCCGTCAGCCGCGATACCCCTCTGAAACTCGAGGACATCCACGCGCCATGAAGCGTAAGGTTTGCGTTGTCATCACCGCGCGCCCAAGCTACGCGCGGATCAAAACGGCATTGGAAGCTATCCGCGACCACGGCGAACTCGAGTTGCAGCTGGTCGTCGCGGCTTCCGCTCTTCTCGACCGCTACGGCAACGCCGTGAATGTGATCGAAAGCGAAGGATTCAGGATCGATCGCACGGTCTATATGATCGTGGAAGGTGAAAACCTCGTGACGTCGGCGAAATCCACCGGCTTTGGCCTGGCCGAACTGGCGACGGTCTTTAACGATCTGAAGCCCGACATGGTCGTGACCATAGCCGATCGATATGAAACCATCGCGACCTCGATTGCCGCCGCTTACATGAATATTCCTTTGGTTCACGTTCAGGGCGGCGAGGTGACAGGTTCGATCGACGAGAAAACCCGTCACGCCAATACCAAGCTGGCCGATATCCATCTGGTCGCTTGCGAAAACGCGCGCATTCGCGTCGAGCGCATGGGGGAGCGGCCCGAAAGCATATTTATGACCGGTTGTCCCTCGATCGATCTCGCGCGGCAAGCACTGGAAGCGGGCCCCCACGACATTGCGAGCGTCGCCGCCAAATATACGGGCGTTGGCGCCGCGGTCGACGTAAGCAAACCCTACATCGTCGTCCTGCAGCACCCGGTGACAACCGAGTACAACGAGGCGCGCCAGCACGCCGCCGAAACCGTCGAAGCGGTCAACACCCTGGATTTTCCGGTCCTGTGGTTTTGGCCCAATGTCGACGCTGGTTCCGATGGAACGTCAAAGGCCATTCGCGGCGCGCGCGAACAACACAAGTTGCGCCACGCGCACTTTTACAAAAACATGCATCCCCTGGATTTTCTTTTCATCCTCATCAATAGCCGCGGCATCGTCGGCAATTCCTCCGTAGCCATTCGCGAGTGCTCATATCTGGGCGTTCCTGCCGTAAATATCGGCAGCAGGCAGCAGCGCCGCGACAGGGGCCGCAACGTTACCGACGTGGCTTATGACCGCACTGAGATCGCCGCCGCCATCCGCGCCATGTGGGATACGAAGGAACGCCCGCGCGACACCATCTATGGCGACGGTCACGCGGGCCGGCGGATTGCCGATGTATTGGCCAAGGCCGAGCTCTCCATTCAGAAGATATTGACTTACTGAAATGATCCGGGGAGCGCCGCTTACGGCCATTATTCCGGTGCGCGGCGGCTCGAAGGGCATTCCCGGCAAGAACCTGCGCCGCGTGGGCAACGACAGTTTGCTGGAAAGAACGATCAAGTTCGCCAAAAACTCCGCCCGGATCGACCGCATCATCGTTTCAACCGATGACGCGGCCATGCATGAGATCGCTTCCCGCCACGGCGTGCAATCGCCAAGCCTCCGTCCGGCGCATCTCGCAACCGCCAGCGCCACAAGCAGCGACGTGGTTGAGCATGTGCTGACCGAATGCGCGGTGACCGGCGGCTATATTCTCCTTCTGCAGGTGACATCGCCGTTTCGCAGACTGGCGGATCTCGAGGAGTTTTGCGCAACCTTCGAGCGGTCGCAGGCGGAGGCCATCGTCAGTCTCGTCGCCGTAGATGAACCCCGTCCCGAAAAGCTCAAGAGGATCGCAGGCGGACGAATTGTGCCTTACATGGCTGAAGGATTCGAGGGCCCGCGCCAGGCCTTGCCCCAACCCTATAGATTGAACGGCGCATTCTACCTGATCTCACTCGAGGCCTTCCGCCGCGAGCGCCGGTTCATTCCCGAAACCTCCATCCCCTTCCTGATGCCCGATGAGCGCAGCCACAATCTCGATTCCATGACCGACTGGATGATCATGGAAGCCATGCTCGCCGCCGGACACTGGGTGCTTGAGGAATATGGGTGATGAACATGGCCTCAAAGCATCTCATTTTGCCTGTTGAAACCGCCGCGCGTGAGCTCGATGCCAAGCTGTTGCTCTCGCTTCATGCGGCCGGACGCGGCATCACCGTGACATTGGGCAATTACGCGCTGCTCAGTCTCAACATTCACAAACTTGCGCCTGGAATTTACCTTTCTCATAATTTCACTTCCGGACGTGACCGCATTATCGGCATCGCGCGCAAGCTTGGTCATCGCGTGGTGGCGTTGGACGAAGAAGGTCTGGTTTGGATCAATGCGGAAATTTATCGCCGCCGGCGCACCAACAAGGGCGCCATGGCCAATCTTGAAGCCATCTTCGCGTGGGGATCGGAACAAGCGGAAGCGCTTGAACCGGTCACGCGGGGAATGCCGGTGCAGGTCATTCTCGCGGGAAATCCCCGGGCTGATCTCCTGCGGCCGGGGATGCGCTCGCTGTATAGCGAACGAGTCGCCGCTCTCAAGGCGGAATTTGGCGACTTTATTCTGATCAATTCGAATTTCGGCTGGATTAATCACGCGCTGGCGCGCGGCAGCACCGGCGATGGGATGGAAAATCTTCAGGCCGCGGCAAAAAAAGCGGGGTTTCCTTTTGAATATCTAAAACACCGCTACGAAATCTATCGCGAGATAGTGACCGCTTTGCCGGCGATTTCACAACGCTTCCCGAACCGGCATATCATCCTCCGGCCCCATCCTTCCGAAAACGACCGCAAGTGGCGCGATATCAGCCAAGCACTCCCGAACGTTACGGTTCGTTATGACAGTGACCTCATTCCCTGGCTGTTGGCGGCCTCCCATATCGTTCACAACGGCTGTACCACCGCCGTGGAAACGGCCTTGCTGGACCGTATTGCCATATCGTTTCGCCCCCGCATCGTTGAAGAACACGAAATCCCGCAATCCCATAAAGTGAGTCTCGAAGCGCGCACCCTTGAACAGCTCATCGGATTTCTTGCGACCGAGGGCCTGACGGACAATCCGCCAAAGAACCGCAACGCAATTCTGGAGCACATGATCGCTTCCATGTCCGGCCCGTCTTCGAGTCAGCGGATTGCCGCAGCCCTTGATGAATTATTCACAAGGGAAGTCTCTGGACCGGGGCTCTGGCGGCGCCTCGCGGGCCGGGCCACCGCCATGACACGCAAGATCGATAAATATGTCGAGCATTTCGATACATCGGCCCCCAGCAATCCATCCTACTATTCACACAAGTTTCCACCCATAAGCGCGGGCCAAATCGCGGCACGGCTGCAATCTATCGCCGGGCTTATCAACGCGGAAGTTCCAGAAGTTCAGCAAATTTCCGAACGGGTATTCCGCATCAGCCCTCGCGGTGCGGGCTGATGCGCCGTGAGTTCGAAGATATTGACAGAAATGTTTTGAGCGGAAACGCGAAACGCGAGGCCTAGAGCCGCGGCAATTTCCGAGGCCCGCGCGGCGACGCTGGCGGAACTTATAGGGGGAAATACTTTAGCCAGATAACGGTCGGTGCGATGCCCTTGCCGCAAGGATTTATACACATGGCGGCGAGCGGCAACAAACCGGGTCAAGGCTGCCACGGCCAGTTCTGCAACTTTCACCTTCCGGCCGGCACTGTAAATTTCTTCGCAATAGTCAAGAATCGTTTCCGTGGCCAGCGGTCCGGTCATACCCGATACATAGCGCTCAACCAAAGCGCGCTGCTCCGCTCCCATGGGCAGGAGATTTTGAGACGCGAGCCGGACTGCCGCGCTGAGATCTTCAATTGTAAAAACGCGATATGAAGCGGGATTGGGCAATCCGCTTTCGTTGTCGAGCGAAAGTTCCGGGCAATAGGCGATTGCCGTATGGCCGATCATGGCCGCTTCAACCGCCGTTGTGCAACCATTGTGCACCAACGCTTTCGCAGCAATCAGCCACGGTATCGATGAGCCGTCGCGAACAACCTGGACATTCGATTTTCCCCGGAATACGCCGGCCCATATCGCGATATCCTCGGCGGGATGTGGTCTCACGATAAACTTTAGATCGGAATTAAGGCTCGTGAACTTCGGCAAGTCCTTAAGAAACAAATCGAATAATTTTTTGCGATGTTCGGTAAATCCAGCGAAACGCGCCGGCTCATTGCTTATGGGCTGATTCTTGTCAGACAACGCCCGCTTTGGAAGGTCATGAAGTGAAATAACGGGATTCTGACTGGAAAAATTCGTGTTAATGAGAACGAAGTCTCCGTGGACGCGCCGAATCTCTTCGGCCTCTTTGGCGTAGAGGCCGCGCAGTTCCGGCCGTAACAAGTCGAAGCGGGGATTGCCCAGTGGACGCGCCGATAGATTGACGGTCTTCGCCCGGTAGTTGAGATCATCGGCACTCTGCCCACCCCAGGCGATGACGCCCGCGAGATGGCTCAGCGTATCACTCGAAACACGCCGCATCAGATACACATCCCGGTCGAGATAGATGAGGCCTTCTTCATCCCAGCCGTAACTCACATGGCCCAGGCGGGTAAGCAGCTTGAGCGTTGTGAGCCGCTTGTGAGTTAAGGTCTGACATAGGTAAAGGCTGGCCGGAAGCCGCCAAATGCCGCGGCTGATGAGCGCTTTGGAACCGACGATGACCCGCCAACCACGGCGCAAGGCCAGAACACCCTGCAGCAAGCGGGCGTCGAGTTCGCGAGATATAATTTCGGCTGGTAAAATGAGGGTTTTCGTCATTCTTTTGTGCCGGGCAAGCACCTTCCTATCAAATGACTTTCGGGCTATCAAGGCGGCTACGGTACGTTGCGCGAATCCGCTTTTGACCGGATAGTCTATAGCTCATGCGTTTTTGTAAATTTCTCGGCACGATCAAGATTGGGGGATGAGGCCAACGCGGTGGGCAGGACGCGAGATCATCGGGTCGAGCCTATCAGAATCCTCAGGAAAGCGCCGGTGCGCCATACACCCCGAATGACCAAGGCCTCGCAAAGGATACATCTGACCCATCTTTTCGGCTATGACTACGCCATGCCCTCCACTCCAATGTCACCTCATTCATGAAGCATCTGCTAAGATTTTACTTTCGCTCGGGGTCGACGCGGCCGTTTGTGATTCTGGCGTGCCTGCTTCTTGCTGCGGTAGCTGAGACGGCGAGTATCACCTCCGTGCTGCCGGCGGCAACCGCCATGGCCGGGGGAGACTCCGGAATGTCCTCCCAGCTCAATGCGATCGTGCGCTCGCTGGTGGCAAGCACGGGACTTACGCCAGACATCGGCACCATGATTTTGCTGGTCATCGGCTTTATGATCCTGAAATCCTTTTTGTTGTTTGGTGCGTTGTCCTACGCCGGAATATCCGCGGTGAAGGTTGCCATGGGGCTCAGACGCAGGCTGGTAAGCGCCATCTTCAACGCCAGATGGAGCTTTTATACGAGCCAGAGCGGCGGGCGCTTGACCCATGCCGTCAGCAGCGAGGCCGGCAGGGCCGGTGATGCATTCCTGTTGTCCGCGCAATTCCTGGCGCTGATCATTCAAGCCTTAGCCTATATCATTATTGCCATCGTCATTGACTGGAAACTCTCGGTAATCGGACTCATGGCCAGCGGTGTTGTGGCGTTGAGCACGCGAAAGCTGATCCTCATCGCAAGACGTGCCGGCTATAAGCAAACCGACCAGACGTCCGCTCTGACGGGGCGTCTCGTTGACATGCTGTCCAATGTCAAGCCTCTCAAGACCATGCACCGGTATGGCCCGATGCTGGAAATGGTAGCACGCATACTGAAGCGGCTGAGACGCGCCATCATCACCCGGGATCTCTCGAAGGTCGCCTTGTCTCAATCAACCGATGCGCTTATTGCTCTTTTCATTGGAATAGGTACCTATACCGCCCACATGGTCTGGCTTATCCCATTGCCGGAGTTGCTGGTAAGCGGGATCATTTTTTTTCAGATTGTGTCGATTTCCTCGAAGCTTCTCAAACTCATTCAGCAATCCGCGGTTATTGAAAGCGCCGTCATCCGTGTCAATGAGCTTATTCAAAGGGCTGAAGGCAGCAAGGAAGCAAACCTGGGCAAGACAGCGCCTAGCCCCGGCTCCTCCTGCCGCTTCGAGCATGTGAGTTTTTCCCACGGCAAGGTGCCGATCGTCTCTGATGTCAACCTGGAGATTCCCGCCCATAGCGTCACCGTTCTTAACGGTCCTTCAGGGGCCGGCAAGACCACGCTTATCGACCTCCTGATCGGCCTGCACACCCCGGCGCGCGGCCGCATCCTGATTGGGGAGACGCCGCTTTCCGAAATCGATCTGTGGGCCTGGCGCAAGATGATCGGTTACGTGCCGCAGGAACTCAGCCTCTTCCATGCCTCGGTCCGCGACAACATCACCCTCGGCGACGAAACCATCACGGACGCGGATATCAATGGGGCGCTCGCCCTGGCGGGCGCCAGCGGGTTCGTGGCAAGCC
>JBGTNZ010000049.1:0-6601 GCA_041742805.1 Aestuariivirga sp. | reverse complement strand
CCCGCCTTGAACCCCGCGCACATGCTAGGAGTAAGGCGGTGCTCGCCTGCGTCATCAAGAAGGGTGATCTCGCCATCGAGGACGTAAATGAATTCGTCCTCGCGCTCGTGCCAGTGGCGATGCGAGGATGCGGCGCCGGGTGCTAAGGTCGTCAAATTAACGCCGAACTGATCCAGTCTGAACTGGTCGCCGAGCACCCGCTTTTCACGGCCGGCGACCACGGCGGCGACGGCTGCGGGATAGTTGGTGCCTGAGCGCGACGGAACATCCTCCGCCTTAAGGCACGACAGACGGCGCTCAGCCATGGACCGCTACTTTTTCCTTGGCCTCAATTTGAGTGACCGCGTCCGCCACCGCATCGAAGGTAAGCAATGTCGAGGCATGCCGCGCTTTGAAATCCCGAACCGGAACAAGAGCTTCGAGATCATTCCACTTGCCTTCCGGCGGCGGGCCGTTGTCCTTCAACATGTGGTACATCCGGTCCTTCAGCGCTTTAAGCTCAGTTCCGGTCGAGCCCACCACATGGCGAGCCATGATGGAGGATGACGCCTGCCCCAGGGCGCATGCCTTCACATCTTGGCCGAAATCCGTGACCACCCCATCCCTCATCTTGAGGTCGACGGTCACCTTGGAGCCGCAGAGCCGCGAGTAAGCCACTGCCGAAGCATCGGCATTCGGCAGGCGTTGGAGTGCGGGAATATCCGCAGCGAACTCCAGTATCCTTTTATTGTAAATCTCGTTGATCATTCTCATATCCTACCGCGCCGGCGGAATGCGGCCAAGCATGTCGTTTGCCGGTTTGCCTGGGGAAACCGCCCATGATATGGGAGCCGCCGATCCGGGTAAAAGACTTCACGCAGGTTAGAGCACTGTAATCATGGACGCCATTATCAAGAAAATCTCGCGCGATGTCTCCGAGGCTCATGCTCCGCGCGCCAAGCGTCCGTCAAGGGAGGCAGCGGAAGACGCCGTTCGCACGCTTCTCGCCTGGGCCGGCGACGACCCGAACCGCGAAGGCTTGCTGGATACGCCTGGGCGCGTTGCCAAGGCATTCCGGGAATATTTCAGCGGCTACGACGAGGATCCGGTTGAGGCGCTCTCGCGCACCTTCGAGGAGGTGGGCGGTTATGACGACATCGTCATGCTTCGCGATATCGAATTCAACTCCCACTGCGAACACCACATCGCGCCCTTCATCGGCCGCGCCCATGTGGCCTACCTGCCCACCAAGGCGGTGGTCGGGATTTCCAAGCTGGCGCGCGTCGTGGACATCTATGCCCGCCGCCTGCAGACGCAGGAAACCATGACGGCGCAAATCGCCAATTGTATCGACGGCGAGCTCGCGCCACGAGGCGTTGCGGTTATGCTCGAGGCGGTGCACACCTGCATGTCGATGCGCGGCATCAGCAAACGGAACGTGACCACGATTACCACGCAATTCACCGGCGAGTTCAAATCGAACCCGGTGCTGCAAGCCCGCTTCATCAATCTGGTGCGCCAGCCCTCGGGCGCCTTCCCTCTGTAATGACGCCGCTTTGAATGCCGAGGCTCTATCTCCCTTCCCCCCCTCGCGGGGGAAGGTGGATCGCGCAAAGCAGACAAGCTTGCGCAGCCTGCGCAGGCTTGGCTGCTGTGGCGCGAGACGGATGAAGGGGGGCTGGTTCAGCGAGTCCATCCCTTAACACCTGACTCGCTGAAGCAGCCCCCTCATCCGGCGCGTTCCGCGCCACCTTCCCCCGCGAGGGGGGAAGGGATATAGAACCCTACCCCGCCGAGGCGATGTAGCTTTTCATTTCTTCCGCTTCGCGCTCGATCATTTCGATCCTGAGCTTCACCACGTCGCCAATGGAGATCATGCCGGCGAGTTTGCCGTCTTCGACCACGGGGAGATGACGGATGCGATGTTCCGTCATCAATCCCATGAGCCCCGCTTCCGTATCGCTCGGAGTGCAGGTTTTGACTTTGGTTGTCATGAAGTCGCGCGCCGTCCGCGTGAGAGCCGCAGGGCCCTCCTTCGCCAGCGTACGCACCACATCGCGCTCCGATACAATTCCGGCAATGGCTCCTCCCGCGTCCACGACGATGACGGCGCCGATGCGATGCTTGGCAAGTATTCCAGCGACATCATACAGGGTTTGCGACGGGTCCACCGTGATCACCGCGTTGCCCTTCTGCTTGAGGATATGAGCAACCGACATGATAATTCTCCTTCCTGACCGTGAAAATCTAGCACAAGCTTATGGGGAGCGCATCACGCCCGCTTGCAGAAGATAAAAGCCCGCGAGCCCTCCGATGAAACCGCCGATATGCGCTTCCCAAGCGATGCCACCCTCTTCCAGAAAGGAATTGCCGGTGAAACCGGTGGCGCCCGACAGCAGCGTGATGATAAGCCAAACCAGCGTAAAGATCACCGCGTTGCGATTGCGCAAGAGATCGCCAAAGGACAATGGCCGCGCCGTTAACCCATCGCCCATGAGCCTGCCCGCCGTGAGCCGTCCGCGTCCGTACATGATGGGCACGGCGGCTGCCATGAGGCCTGACACCGCTCCGGACGCGCCGATCATCAAATAATTTTCGCCCCAGTGCAGCATCAACGTGACGAACGCTCCCGCGATCGCTGAAGCCGCCGCCAACAGCAGAAAGCGAGCAGCACCGAGATAGCGGGCCACGATCGTACCGAAGATCAGGAGCCAGAGGCAATTGAAGATGAGGTGGCTCCAACTCCCGTGCAGGAACGCATAGGTCAGAAAACTCCAGACCTGTGAGCCGGGAATCATGGGAAAGGGCGCGCTAAGACGAGCGGGGATGAAGGCGAAGGCGTAGAGGCTCCACACCTGCAAATCCTCCCCGGCGTATTGCAGCACAACATGAATGATGGCCAGCACCGCTATCGCCGTCAGCACCACGGGCGGGGATTGGAAAATAGGGCCCGTCCGCCCCCCACCATCATTCGCAATTTGAGACAAATCCCGAGCCTTTCCGGCTGGCACGGCCGCTGCACCTTCGACTCGCACACGTTCATGAATGGGACATGGGCGGAGACTCGCCCCGCGCCACAAGGATGCAGCAATGCTGGTTAACGAAGACAGAGAAGCAAGCCAAGCCCCCTCGCAAATACTGCATCCGGGCAGCCGCGCCCTGTTCAGCTTTTGGGAAACCATGCGGGCTGAGGCGGCGGCTCCCCGGCGCAGCGCCCTCGACCTGCGGCGGATCCGCGACATCGTACCTAACCTTCTGATCATCGAGCCAGATTCGGCCAGCGCCGGTTACCGCTGGCGCCTTGCCGGAACTGCCGTCTGTAACCTTTATCAGCGCGAGTTGACGGGCACCGACGCCCTCCTCGGTTGGGACAGCTTCGAGACTGACGTTCTCAAACGCTTCCTCACCGGTGTCGTTAACGCGCTGCAACCCTGCCTTTTGCGCTTCCGGATGTTCACCGACCTCAATCAGTTGATCGGAGCTGAGCTAATCGGGCTACCGCTCCAGGCCAACGATGGCAGTATCCAAGTTTTCGGCGGTCTGTTCCCCTTCCGCGAAATCCATTCCCTCGGCCATCGCGCCATTTCCACCATCGAGCTGTCGGCGGCGCGAAGCATCTGGACCGAGCATCTTCCCGGTGATCGCCTGGTCCGCCCAGCCGGGCAGCGCGTCCCCCGGCCTTTCCAGGTCATCACGGGTGGCCGTTCATCATCTTAAACCCCGGGTTGCGGGCCTTAACTCGCCCTTTACGCTCCTGCTATTACGCTTAACCCCGATCGCAAGCCCAAGGATTCGTGAGCGTGAACGCAACTGCCCCGGTTCAGACGCCCGCGGACAAGACCCCGATTGGGGTGGTCGAGCAGATATTGTTCGGCCGTTTCATGCTGCCGGACATGAGCGAGCACCCTTGCCAGGTACATGGCATTTCCCTTGAGGGCGCGACTTTTATCACCGCCCAAGTGCCATTAACCGGCCAGACGATCGTTGCCTATCTCGAGGAGCTGGGACGCATCGAAGCCACCTCTGCCGAGGCGGTGGAAGGCGGCTTCCGGGTAAAATTCTCTCTTACCGGGGCGCGCCGGGAACGCCTCGAAACGCGCCTGCGCTGGCTTATCGACAAGAACCAGAATGGCGGTGCTGAAGACCGCCGCCACGCCCGCTTCGAGCCCCGCGAGCAACGCTCGCAGATCACCATGCCGGACGGGCGCGAATACCATTGCGAAGTGATGGACATTTCCCTGTCGGGAGCTGCAATCAAAGTCGATGTGATGCCGAGTCTCGGAACTCACCTTCTCCTGGGAAAAATGCGGGGCCGCGTGGTCCGTTATCTTGAGAACGGCATCGGCGTTGAGTTCCTGAAGCCTCTTGAGCGCACTGAGCTCTCGGAGCAGGTCCGCTAGACTTATCAAGAATTGCGGACGTTGAAGACGGGGCTTGGGGCCCCTATGCTGTATCGTGAAGATGCACCATGCTCTCTTTTGAAATCATACTCATTCTCTGCCTTATCTTGCTGAACGGCGTTCTTGCGATGTCGGAGCTTGCAGTGGCATCGTCCCGTGCCACCAAGTTGCGCTCGATGGCCGACCGGAAGATCAACGGCGCCAAGCGTGCCTTGGCCTTAGCGGCCGATCCGGGGCGCTTTCTCTCGACTGTTCAGATCGGCATCACGCTCATCGGCATCATGGCCGGCGCGTTCTCGGGGGTGACACTTGGCGACCGCGTTGCAGGCTGGCTGATGATGCTGGGGTTGCCGGAGCGTGTGGCCGAGCCTCTCGGTTTTGGCTTGGTCATCAGTGTGATCACCTATCTCTCCTTAACCGTGGGCGAGCTGGTGCCGAAACAGATCGCTCTGCGCAACCCGGAGCGGATTGCCTGTCTGGTGTCGCCGGCCATGACCATCCTCGCGAAAATTTCATCGCCGCTTGTTTGGCTGCTGGACCGGTCTGGCCGCTTGCTCCTGATGCTGCTCGGTCAGGCCCGGGCCAAGGACGACACGGTGACGGATGCCGAAATTCATGCATTGATCGCCGACGCCGAATCGGCGGGCGTGCTGGAGCCCGAGGAGCGCAGCATGATCACCGGAGTCATGCGCCTTGGTGACCGTCTGGTGCGGACCGTGATGACGCCGCGCGCCGATGTCGAGATGATCGACGTCAAGGAGACGCCGTCCAGGATCGGCAAGCAGATCGCGGCCAGCGGTCACTCGCGCTTCATCGCCTATGATGAAAGCCCTGACAACATCCTCGGTGTCCTCCAAGCCAAGGACGTTGCCGCCGCTCTGCTGAAACGGCGGGCTCCCAACATCAAGCAACTGGTGAAAGAAGGGCCCGTCATCCCCGATACGCTCGACGCGCTCGACGTGGTCAACCGGCTCAAGGAATCGGATGTGCATTTCGGCCTGGTCTACGATGAGTATGGCCACTTCGAGGGAATCGTCACCACGGCTGATATTCTCGAAGCCATCGTGGGAGTCTTCCGCCACGACGATAGCGAAGCCGATCCCGATATTGTCGAGCGCGACGATGGTTCGCTTCTGGTATCCGGCGGGACGCCAATCGATGTGCTCGCCTCGCGGCTGGGCATGCCGATACCGGAGACCAGCGACTATCACACCGTGGCCGGTTTCGTGCTGGACCGGTTGGGCCGCCTGCCGGCACCAGGAGAATCATTCGTCGAGCGGGGCTTTCATTTCGAAGTCGTCGATCTCGATGGCCGAAGGATCGACAGGTTGATCGTCACCCAGAAGGCTCTCACGACCCACCGGGCCGCCGCTCAGAGATCTTGAACGTCGACGACGCCCGAGATGGCCTTGATGGCGCCCTTGATCTGCGGCGTTACGGTGAACTTGCTGCCCAAGGCCAGCTTCACTTCACGGCCCTGGTCCATCAGGACAACGAGATGCACAGGGGCGCGTCCGCCGTTTACAAGGCGCTGGGCAATCGACTCAAGCGGCTGCACATCGCGGACGAAAATCGTCAGTCCTGTGGACATGCTTGCAGCGGCCTTATCCAGCACCTCGACGCTTTGCAGGCGAAGTTTCACCTCGTCGCCTTCAACGTCCGCTTCAACCTTGGCAATCACGGCCTTGCCGGGTTCGAGCAAGTCGCGGCAGGCCACGAGCGTATCGGAAAAGCAAATCGCCTCGAACTGGCCGGTCGGATCGGAGAAACCTACGAAGGCGAATTTATTGCCGGATTTGGAGCGGCGTTCCTGCCGGTGCATCACCGTGCCGGCAAGCTTCGCCGCGGTTGCGCCATTGGTCAGCGCCTTCTCGTGGAAGACAGCCCAGGTCTCGACGCCAAGCTTGGCCAGTGGCTTCACATAATCGTCAAGCGGGTGACCCGAGAGATAAAATCCGACCGCTTCGAATTCCTGCGCCAGCTTTTCAATGGGCAGCCATGCTTCCCGACGTGGCAATACCAGTTCATCGGATGAGCCTTGGAGCGAACCGAAGAGATCGTTTTGGCCCGCCTCCTTTTCTGAAGTCGTACGGTTAGCCAGCGCCAGAATCGATTCAACGCCGTCCAGAATTTGTGCCCGGTTGGGATTGAGGTTGTCGAAAGCGCCGGCCTTGGCCAGGCTTTCCAGAGCGCGCTTGTTGACGGCATGCGCATCGATCCGC